>PTKA01000039.1 GCA_002937525.1 Alphaproteobacteria bacterium MarineAlpha10_Bin3 | reverse complement strand
TCCAGGACGAAGTCGTCATCCATCGGGCTGACGGTGACTCCGGTCGGGAGCCCGTCAGCGTCGAGGAGTGCACCCATGGTGACCCGGTGCTCGATCGCCGTGGCGTAGGTATACGTCGCCGCCGAGTCGTCCGCCGGACAGGTAGTCGTCCAGGACGCCGTGGCACCACCAACGGCCGACGTGGCCGCGTAGTAGGCAACCGACTGCGTGGCGTTGCCGGCAACATCAGTGGTAGTCGTCGACACCTTGATGCTGTAACCCGACTTGACCGTGTTCGTCGCGGTAGCCGGCTTCATCGTGATCGTGAAGGTCCTCGACTGACCAGCAAAGGTGAGAATGCCGTCGGTCTGGGTAATACCGGCATAGGCGGCCAGGCTTTCGCTCAACAGGGCTTGCACCGTCGCACGATGTTCGGCCGACCGCTTCGTTTGTCCCGGGCCGCCGGAAATGCCCTTGCCCAGATTGATCCCGGCGCTGACCCCGCCGCCATTGCGGGTGCTGGCGCCCGCGCCGAACGCCAATGTGTCGGCGACAACGACGGACCGCCCTTCGCGGGCCAGTTCCAGCGCCGCCGACAGCCCGGCATAGCCGCTGCCGACGATGAAAACCTCGCTGGCGCCGGGCAGGTCGGCGGCATGATCCGTGCCCGGCCGCGCTGCTTCCCACCAGAACGGTTCGGGTTTGTAATCGGGATGGAACAGTGATCGCTCGATGTTCATCGGACCAGCGCGTTAGCCAAGATTGCGTTTGCATATATCGAAAAACACATCCCAGACCTTCTCCGCCGCCGCCTTGTCATAGACATCGCGCGACTCAAAACAGAAACCGTGCCGGGTGCCGGGATGCACTTCGAAGATGGCGTTGGTGCCGTGTTTCTTCAGTTCGGCTTGCAATGTCGGATGCACGAAGGACGGTACGGTGGCGTCGGTTTCGGCGAACCCGAAATAGATCTCGCCGGTGATATGCTTGACCATGTAATGCGACGAATCGTCCTGGTCGGTGACGATGCCGACGCCATAAAGCGAGGCGCTGGCCTTGAAAATATCCGGAAACGTTCCCGCGGCGCAGGTGATGAAACGGCCGCTCATGCAATAGCCGATGCAGCCCTTGGCCCCCGGCTTGACCACCTTCAGCGCGTCCATATGGTCCAGCATCGCGCGCGTATCGTCCATCAGCATCGCATTGGTCATGTTGGCCATGCAGGCGCGCCAGACCTTTGAGGTGTAGTCGTTGCGAACGGGGAAGCGAATCATCCCGAAGCGATAGAACAGATCCGGCAGGATGACGTAATAGCCCTGTTCGGCGATGCGCCGCGCCATGACGTATAGCTCCTCGCGGATGCCGGGCGCGTCCATATAGAAGACGACGGCTGGAAACGGTCCCGGCCCGTCTGGATGGACCGAAAAACTGGTCATCGCGCCGTCCTTGGTGGCGATGTCGAAATGCGATTCGATCATGCAATACCGCTCCCTTTTCGCGATGTGTTTTGCGTAGCATTGCCGATCGCGCGCCGCCAGACAAGCGCTGGCCTTGGCGCTACCGGACTCTGGCCTGTTCGGTTGGAATTTGCTATGGGTCGAATCATGGATCAGGAATTTCACAAGATTAAGCGCCTGCCGCCCTATGTCTTTGCCGAAGTGAACGCAATGAAGGCGCGGGCGCGCGCGGCGGAAGACGATATCATCGACCTCGGCATGGGCAATCCCGATATGCCGCCGGCCCCCCATATCGTGGAAAAACTGGTCGAAACCGTGCAAAATCCGCGCGTACACCGGTATTCCAACTCACGCGGCATCCCTGGATTGCGCCGCGCCTTGTCGGCCTATTACGAGCGCCGGTTCAATGTCGCGATCGACCCAGAATGCGAAGCGATCGTCACACTTGGCTCCAAGGAAGGGCTGGCCAATCTGGCCCAGGCGATCACCAGCCCCGGCGACATCATCCTGGCGCCGAACCCGTCTTATCCGATTCATCAGTTCGGCTTCATCATCGCCGGCGGCGCGGTCCGGCACATCCATGCCGAACCCGGTCCCGAATTCATGGCCGGGCTGGAACGCGCGGTGGTGTATTCGGTGCCAAAACCGACCGCCTTGGTCATCAATTACCCCTCCAATCCGACCGCGCTGGTCGCCGATCTGGCTTTTTACGAAGAAGTCGTGGCGTTCTGCCGCCAGCACGAAATCTATATCCTGTCCGATCTCGCTTATGCGGAAATCTACTTCGACGGCACGCCGCCGCCGTCCGTCCTACAGGTGCCCGGCGCGCGCGATATCACCGTCGAATTCACCTCGTGCAGCAAGACCTATTCGATGCCCGGCTGGCGCGTCGGCTTCGCGGTCGGCAATGCGCGGTTGATTGCGGCCCTGACGCGGGTCAAAAGCTATCTCGATTACGGCGCGTTCACGCCGATTCAGGTGGCGGCGACGGCGGCGCTGAACGGGCCGCAGGATTGCGTGGAGGCATTGCGCGGCATCTACAGGGAACGGCGCGATGCGCTGGTCGAAGGATTGCGGCGGGCCGGCTGGCCGGTATCGGTGCCCACCGCCACGATGTTCGTGTGGGCGAAAATTCCTGCCCCGTTCAACGCCATGGGCAGCCTTGAATTCACCAAGCTGCTGCTGAGCGAGGCCAAGGTCGCGGTCGCGCCCGGCGTTGGCTTCGGCGAGCTGGGCGAGGGCTATGTGCGCATCGCGTTGTCGGAAAACACCCAGCGCATCCGCCAGGCGACGCGCAATATCCGGCGGTTCCTCGCCCGCGCGGATGAGTTCGCCGCAAAATCCGTCAAGACCGAGTAATGAGCAAGGACCGGGTTATCGTCGCCGGCGCCGGCCCCGCCGGTCTTGTCGGCGCGACGATCCTGGCGCGCGCCGGCATCGCGGTCACCGTCCTTGAGGCCGAAGCCGCGTTGCCGCTCAATCTGCGCGCCTCCACATTTCATCCGCCGACATTGGATATGCTGGACGAACTGGATGTTGCGCAACCGCTCATCGACCAGGGACTGAAGGCGCCGACATTGCAGTACCGCGACCGGCCGACCGGGCTGATCGCACAATTCGATTTCGGTCTGATTGCCGATTTGACCGGTCATCCGTTCCGTCTGCAATGCGAACAATTCCGCTTGAACCAGTTGCTTTTGGCCAAGCTTGAGGCCATGGACGGCGTCGAAATCCGGTTCGGCGCGAAGGTGTCCGACGCCACGCAGGATCAAGACGGTGTCGGCGTGGTCCTCGAAGGCGGCGAGAGGATCGCCGGCGCCTATCTGATCGGCGCGGATGGCGCGACCAGCGCGGTCAGGGACGCGACCGGCATTCCCTTCGAAGGGTTTACCTGGCCCGAACAGTTCCTTGTCGTCAGTACGCCGTTCGATTTCACCGGGCCGTTTCCCGACCTCTGCTGCGTCAATTATTTCGCCGATCCCGAAGAATGGTATTTTCTCCTCAAGGTGCCGGGGTTGTGGCGGGTCATGTTTCCGACCGGCACCGATGAATCGCTCGAAACCATCATGTCGGACGCAACCGCGCAACGCCGCCTGCGCCGGGTGTTCGATACCGGCGCGCCCTACACCATCGAACACAAGACCCTGTACCGGGTGCATCAACGGGTCGCCGAGCGCTCCCGGGCCGGCCGCTTTTTTCTTGCCGGCGACGCCGCCCACATCAACAACCCATTGGGTGGCATGGGTATGAATGGCGGTATTCACGACGCCCATAATTTGGCCACCAAGCTGGCCCGCGTGCTGCGCGGCGAAGCCCCGCCATCGCTGCTCGACAGATACGAGAGCGAGCGCCGGCCGGTGGCGCTGGAATACATCAACAAACACACGATCAAGAACAAGCGGAACCTGGAGACCGACGATCCGGCCGAACAAGCGGCGTTTCGTGCGGTCCTGAAGGAAACGCTTGCCGATAAGGATAAAACGCGCGCCTATTTACGGCGCATCTCGATGATCGCAAGTTTGGAACAAGCCGCACTTGGCGCAGGTTAAGGAGGTTCACAATGGCTATTACCAAGGAACATAAGGAGTTTTTTGCCGTCGATTTCGAAAACGGCTGGGAAACGCCCGAAGGCTATCCGTCCGGCATCAAACAGAAAATCCTCGCCGGAGCGATCGACGACGACGCCAGGACCGGTAGCCGCACGCGGCTGCTGCGCTTCGATCCGGGGGTCTATACGACCGAACCCTTCGTGCACGACCATTGGGAAGAAGTCTATCTGGTGAGCGGCGACCTCACGGTCGGCAACGACGCCAACGGCGAGGGCGGCGAACCGTTCGACGCCGGCACCTACGCCTGCCGGCCGCCAGGGGCCCATCACGGCCCCTTCAAATCGGAAAATGGCTGCGTTCTATTCGAAATCCATTACTACGACCCGGCTTGAGGCGGCGGCTGAATCCAGATTGAGGGGGATGATTTTCCAGGCAGACTCATGCCGCCAATAGCCCATTCAGGCGTTTAATGAAGGTGCAACCACACCGCGATGCCGCCGAACGGTTGGCGGCGCTCAAGCGCCGGGTATTGCGCGCGCTGGGCTATCTTGGCGAACCGCCGGCACCCTGGATGGCGCGGCGGGCGGGGACAACCCATGACGTGGTTATCGTTGGTGCTGGCCAGGCCGGCCTGGCGATTGGCTTTGCGCTGCAACGCGAAGGGATCGACCGCGTCGTGTTGCTGGATGCCCGGCCGGCGGGGCAAGAAGGGCCGTGGCGCGACGTGGCGCGGATGGAAACCCTGCGTTCGCCAAAGGATCTGGTGGGGCCGGAACAGGGCATCGCCGAGCTGACCTTCCGCGCCTGGTATGAAGCTGTTTTCGGCGATGACGCCTATGACCGGCTCGGCCGGATTCCGACCGGACAATGGATGGATTATCTGCTGTGGTACCGCGATGTCGCGGATCTGCCGATAAAGAACGATACGGCAGTGGTTCGGATCGAACACAGCGATGCGGGGCTGCTGGTGCATACCGTGCGCGCCGGCGTCGCCGATATTCTGATCGCCCGCAAGGTGGTGCTGGCGACCGGCATGGACGGCTTCGGCCGGCCGCTGATCCCGCAAATCGTGCGCGCGGGACTGCCCCGCGAGCGCTATGCGCATTGCCTGGAAGCGGTCGATTTCGCCGCCTTGAAGGGCCGCCGGGTGGCGGTGCTGGGGGCCGCGTCTTCGGCCTTCGATTATGCCGCCGAGGCGCTGGAAGCGGGGGCGGCGCAAGTCGATCTGTTCTGCCGCGGTGCCGCCCTGGCCGACCGCAACCGCTTCAAGCAGATCAATTATCCAGGCGTCAACAACCACTATGTCGATCTCGACGATGCCGATAAATGGCGGGTTATGACCGCCCTGGTATCGCGCGCCGTGGGGGTGATCCGCCCGACTTTGCAGCGCTGCACCCGGCACCGGAATTTTCAGATTCACCTCAATGCCGGGTGGCGAAATGTGGCCATGAGGGACGGCGAAATATATATCGAAACCGAAACCACGGCCCACCGCGCCGATTTCGCGATCGTCGGCACCGGCTTCGAGATGGCGCCGGAAGCGCGCCCCGAACTTGCCGCCTTCGCTGACAAAATCGCGCGCTGGGGCGACCGTTACACCCCGCCGCCCGGCGATGAATCGCCCGTTGCGGCGGCGTTCCCCTATATCGATCCGGATTTTCGGCTGGTCGAAAAGGCCGCGGGCACGGCACCTTTCCTGAGCGATATCCACTTCTTCGCCTGGGCCGGATCGGTCAGCAATGGCCGTTATTCGTCCGAGGTGTCGAGCTTGCGCTACGGCGTGCCCCGGCTGGTGCGGGCGCTGTGCCGCGATCTGGTCCGCGCCGATGCCGATTTTCACGTCGCCAGAATCCGCGCGCTGCCGGAACCCGAATTCGGGCCGGACGAGTACGAAGCCGGGCCGGATCGATAAGAATGTATCGTCCGGTTCGGATTGCGGTGTAGTCTGGCCAGATCATTGCGAAGACCAGGAGGGAAAGACCATGCATGCGATTGACGTTTTCGATCCGAGCGGCGCCACCGAGGTGCTGAACCTGCATGCGCCGCGCCTCGATACGCTGGCCGGCAAGACGGTGGCGTTGGTGTCGGACGACATGTGGCAGGCGCATCGCATGCTGCCGCTGGTGCGCGAAAAATTGCAAGCGCGGTTTCCCGACGCAACTTTCATCCCGGAAACCGAATTTCCGATGGGATCGCGCCAGATGGATACCGAGGAAGTGGTGGACATGCTGGTGGCGCGCGGCGTCGATGCGGTGATCGTCGGGAACGCCTCCTGAGGCGCTTGCGCGACAGCATGCGGCCGTGTTGCCGCTCGTATCGAAAGCAGGGGAATCCCCACCGTCATCCTGACCCGGGAGGACTTCGTCGGCGTGGTTCGCAACGCGGTCGCCGGGCTGGGTTTCGATCAGGACGCGTCCATGGTGGTGTTTCCGATCGACCCGTTTCTTGTCGGCAGCGACCTTTCGCCGATTGAAGCGGCCATCGACAAGTTTGCCGATGGCCTGACCGGCTGGCGCGCGGCGACGACCGAGACCGGCTTGCGTGAACCCGCCAAGCTGCGCATCGAGGCCAATGGTTACGAGGCCGCGCTCGACAAGATGAACCGGCTGTTCCTGACCAGCACCTGGGGCGATGGGCTGCCGCTCAACGCGCCGACCGATGAGCGTGTTGGCTGGATTTTGCAGGGTACCGATCGGCCTCGCGACAGCGTCATCGGCAAGGTCATGCCGCGTGGCGGCATCGCCACGGTGGAAACGCTGGCGGTTTCCCTGGCGATGGCCGGTGGCCGGCCGGAATATCTGCCGGTGCTGATCGCGGCGACAATCGCCTTTCTCGACCCGGATTTGGAACACGACAAGATGCAGGCCACGTCGGGCAGCACCTTTCCGGTGGTGATCGTGAACGGTCCGATGGCGGCCGAAATCCGGCTCAATTCCGGTTTCGGGCTGCTCGGTCCCGACCCGCAACACCCGGCTGGCGCATCGATCGGCCGCGCCTTGCGGCTGATCCAGCAGAATGTCGGCGGCGCCTTGCCCGGTGTCGGTACGATGGCGATCTTCGGCGCCATGCGCACCACCAATGTCGTCTTTGCCGAAGACGAAGCCGGGTTGCCGCCGGGCTGGGACCCGGTCAGCGTCGATCTTGGCGCCGCCAAACGGGGCGAGAACGCGGTCACGCTTTATATCGCCACCGGGGCCAGCAATATCATGCGCCGCGGCGTCGGCAAGGAAACGCCAGAAGACGAAGCGGAGCAGAGCCTGCACCGGGTCGCGGCCTATCTGCGCAGCCCGAGCGGCCATTACGTCCAGGGGCACTGGAAGGGCACGCCCGGCGCGCTGCTGATGCCAAGGGTCGTCGCCCGGCAACTCTCCGAACTTGGCTGGACGCAAGCGAAGATCAAGACATTCCTGTGGGAAAATTCCCGGATCCCCCATGACGAGGTGATACGCACCGGATTGTGGCAATGGATCGGCGATGCCGCCGATCCCAATACCAGGGCCAGCGCCGATGACGACCCGTGGGCGATTTGCCGCGATGCGTCGCAGATTATCCTTGCGGTCGCGGGCGGCGAGCATCCGACCCATAACTTCTGGATGCAGGCCAATTCGTCGATCGTGGCGGGCGCGCCGGTCGAACTTCCGGCCGGCTGGGACGCCTTGATCGCTGCGGCGGAAGAAGATCTGGGGCCAAGCGGCGAGATGTGCGTGATTTAGGCGCGCGCGTCGTCGGTGCGGTGGCGGCGCCGCCGATTTCAGAATTTTGAGGTATCGTTGCTTTGCGTCTTAGCGTGCTCGACCAATCCGTTGCCATTGCCGGGCGTCCGCAGGGCGAATCGATCCGCGAAACCCTGGACCTCGCGCGGCATTGCGAGGCGCTGGGGTATCACCGCTTCTGGGTGTCGGAGCACCATAACCACGATACCATCACCGGCACCGCGCCGGAAATCGTCATGGCGGCGATCGCCGCGACGACGACGCGCATCCGCATCGGCAGTGCGGGCATCATGCTGCCGCATTATTCATCACTGAAGATCGCCGAGCAGTTTCGCGTGCTCGATGCGATCGCGCCGGGCCGAATCGACCTCGGCCTGGGGCGGGCGCCGGGGTCGGATGGGCGCACCGCTTATGCCCTTAACCCGAATGCCGGGCAGGGCGCCGACCGGTTCCCGGAACAGGTTCGGGATTTGCTGGCCTGGGTGAACGGCGAAGCTTTGCCCGAGGGGCATATCTTCGGCGCCATTCGCGCTTTTCCAACCGGCGAGACCGCGCCGCGCATGTGGATGCTGGGCACGTCCGACTATGGTGCGCGGATCGCCGCCCATTTCGGCATCCCCTATTGCTTTGCGCATTTCATTACCCAGGGACAAGGCTGCCTTCAGGCGCTGGACCTGTACCGCCAGCATTACCAGCCCAGCGCCCGGCATCCCGAACCGGTCGCGACGATTTGTGTGTGGGCATTGACGGGGGAGAGCGAGGAAGCGGTGGATTTTGAGTTCATGTCGCGCGCCCATTCGCGGCTGGCCCGCGACCGCGGCGTGCTGCAATCGGTCCACGCCTATATCAGCCAGCGCGGCCACCTCATGCGGATCTCCAGGTAATGGGGTCGGCGCCTCCACCCCTCGCGCCCAATCCACACAGTATTCCGGCAACCCACTCCGCGCCAAATAATACTCATAATACCCATACCGCCCATACG
>PTKA01000389.1 GCA_002937525.1 Alphaproteobacteria bacterium MarineAlpha10_Bin3 | reverse complement strand
TGTCGCGGCTCGACGGCGTGCCGGGGCGTATGCAACTGGCTGGCAAGCTGGCCAATGGCGCATCGGTGATCGTGGATTACGCCCATACGCCGGACGCGCTGGCGACGGTGCTGCGGGCGGCGCGGGCGCATGTTGCGGGGCGGCTGGTCGTGGTCTTTGGCTGTGGCGGCGACCGCGATCCGGGCAAGCGTTCAGCGATGGGCGCCGCCGTCGCCCGCCATGCCGACCGGGCGATCGTCACCGATGACAACCCGCGCGGCGAGAACCCGGCCGCGATCCGGGCCCAGGCGCTTGAGGGCTGTCCGCGGGCGCGCGAAATCGGCGACCGCAGCGAGGCGATTGCCGCCGCGATCGCAACATTGGAGGCCGGCGATTTTCTGGTCATCGCCGGCAAGGGTCACGAACAGGGCCAGATTGTCGCCGGCCGAACCCTGCCTTTCGACGACCTTGGCGTGGCGCGCGCCGCCATTGCCCAACGCGAGGCGGTTTCGCCATGAGCGCGCTGTGGACATCCAGCGAAGCGGCGGCGGCGCCCGGCGGCTCGAATACCGCACCCTGGACCGCCAGCGGTGTCTCGATCGACAGCCGCACCGTGCAGCCCGGCGATCTGTTCATCGCCATCAAGGGGCCGAACCGCGATGGCCATGACCATGTCGCCGACGCCATCGCCAAGGGCGCCGCGGCGGCCATGATCGAGGACGCGGCCGGCGCGGTCGGCGCGAAGGCGGCCGCACCTTTGCTTCGGGTCAACGATACGATGGCCGGAATGCGCGGCCTGGCTGGCCGGGCGCGGGCGCGCGGGCGCGTCAAGCTCGCCGCCGTGACCGGCAGCGCCGGCAAGACCGGCACCAAGGACGCGCTGGCCCTGGTTCTCGGCCGGCAGGGCGCGACCGGATCGACGCAAGGCAATTTGAACAACCATTGGGGCTTGCCGCTCAGCCTTGCCCGGCTCGGCCGCGACGCGCAATTCGGCGTGTTCGAGATGGGCATGAGCAGCCCTGGCGAGATCGAACCTTTGTCCCGGCTGGCGCGCCCCGATGTCGCCGTCGTTACCAATGTTGGCGCGGCGCATCTGGAATTCTTTGCTTCCGAGGACGACATTGCCGACGCCAAGGCGGAAATTTTCACCGGCGTGGTGGCGGATGGCGCGGCGGTGCTTAATCGCGACTGCCGGCATTTCGAACGTCTGCGCGGCCACGCAAATGCTGCCGGAATCAGCCATATCCGTAGCTTCGGCGCGCATGAACAGGCCGATATACGATTGATCGACGCGGATATTCAGCCCGACCGCAGTCACGTCACGGCCCGGATCGGGACGCGGAAAGTCCGCTATGCGCTGGGCGCGCCGGGGGCGCATTGGGTCGCCAACAGCCTGGCCGTTCTGGCGGTGGTCGAAGCGCTGGGCGCCGATGTCGATGCGGCGGCGCGCGCGCTAGCGGATGTCGCGCCGGTGCCGGGCCGGGGCGCGCGCCGGACAATCCGGCTTGACCGCGGTGCGTTCACCTTGATCGACGAGAGCTACAACGCCAGTCCCGCTTCGATGCGCGCCGCGCTCAGCGTTCTGGGCGCGGCCGGGGGGCGCCGGATCGCGGTCCTCGGCGATATGCTGGAACTGGGCCGGCAATCGCCGGCGCTGCACGCAGCCCTGGCCGCCGATATTACCGCCAACCGTGTCGATCTGGTGTTTCTTGCCGGCCGCGACATGGCCCATCTAGCCGCGGCACTGGACCCGGCGGTCGTCGCCGGTCAGACGCGCGATGCCGCGTCGATCCTGTCGCTGTTGCGCGATGCGGTCCGGCCCGGCGATACCGTCATGGTGAAGGGGTCGCTCGGCGTCAACATGGCGCCCGTGGTGGCGGCCCTGATCGCGCTGGAGGCGGAATCCGGCGCGAATGTTCTTGCCGCCAGTGAAGGGTAGGGCCGGATGCTGTTCAATTTCCTGGCGCCCCTCGCCGATGATTTCCAGGTGTTCAACCTGTTTCGCTATCTGACGTTCCGCACCGGCGGCGCCGTCATGACGGCGCTGATCATCAGCTTCTTGTTTGGCCCCCGGATCATCAACTGGCTGAAAGCCCAGCAGGGCGACGCCAATAATATCCGCGAGGATCTGCCCGATACCCATCTCAAGAAGATCGGTACGCCGACCATGGGCGGGTTCCTGATCCTGTTGGCGGTCACCGTCAGCACGATTCTGTGGGCCGATATGAACAACGCCTATGTCTGGATCGTGCTGCTGGTGACGATCGGGTTCGGCGCGGTGGGTTTCGCCGATGATTATCTCAAACTTTCGCGAAAAAATTCCAAGGGGCTTCCCGGCCGCATCAAATTGCTGTTCGAGATCCTGATATCGGTCGTTGCCGCGTTCTTGGTCATGGAAATTTCGCCGGCGCCGTTGAACGACGCGCTGGTCTTTCCCTTCTTCAAATCCACGGTAGTCAATCTCGGCTGGTTCTTCGTTCCCTTCGCCGCCTTCGTGCTGGTCGGGTCGTCGAACGCGGTCAATCTGACCGATGGGCTGGATGGGCTGGCGATCGTCCCGGTGATGATCGCCGCCGCCTGTTTTGGCATCATCTCCTATCTGGTCGGCAGTTCGCTTTTTTCGAACTATCTGCAACTGCACTATGTTCCCGGCGCCGGTGAACTGGCGGTTTTCACCGGCGCCATGGTCGGGGCCAGCCTCGGATTCCTGTGGTTCAACGCGCCGCCGGCGATGGTCTTCATGGGCGACACCGGGTCGCTCGCGGTTGGCGGCGCGCTTGGCGCGATCAGCATCGTCACCAAGCATGAACTCGTGCTGGCCATCGTCGGCGGGCT
>PTKA01000388.1 GCA_002937525.1 Alphaproteobacteria bacterium MarineAlpha10_Bin3 | reverse complement strand
GTCCCAGATCGTGGTCGCGGCGTTCGCCAAACATGACGGCGACTGGTGGAGCGAGCGCTTCACTGCCGCCGGCACGATGCATGAGCAGGTCAACGACCATCTCAAATTTCTCGAACACCCGCAGGTTGCCGCCACCGGCCTGATTGCGTGGCTCGACCAGCCCGGCATCGGCAAGGTGCCGGTGCCCAATGTGCCGGGGTTGCAACCGCTGGTGCCGGGTTCGCCCTTGGCCATGTCGCCGACCGTCGGCGAACATTCGGCGCAAATACTGGGCGCGCTGGGCTATGACGCGGACACGGTTGCGGCATTTGCCGCGCGCGGCGTCATCAACGCAAGTGCTGCCGCATGAACGCCGCCGACCTGCTCAGCCTTGATCTGATCCGCCGCCTCGTTGCTTTCGATACCACCAGCCGCGAATCGAACCTTGAGCTGATCGATTTCGTCGAAGCCTATCTCAACGATCTCGGCGTCGAATGTCTGCGGGTCTATGACGACGACAAGCGCAAGGCCAACCTGTATGCGACCCTGGGACCGCAGGACCAATCCGGCATATTGCTGTCGGGCCACACCGACGTCGTGCCGGTCGATGGACAGGACTGGACCAGCGACCCGTTCGTTGTCCGCGCGGCCGATGGCCGCCTGTATGGGCGCGGCACGGCGGATATGAAGGGGTTCATCGCCATCGCGCTCGCCTTTGCGCCACAGATGCTGGAGCGGGGCCTCAAGACGCCGATCCATTTCGCCTTCTCCTATGACGAGGAAGTCGGTCATCTGGGCGCGCGGCGGCTGATCGAGATCATCCGCGCCATGCCGGTCCAGCCGGCCATGTGCATCGTCGGCGAACCGACCGGCATGAATGTCGTTATCGCGCATAAGGGCAAGCGGAAAGTCCGGGTCAAGGTGCGCGGGCTGGAAATGCATTCGAGCCTCGCCCCCCAGGCGGTCAACGCCATCGAATACGCGGCCGAACTGATCGCCTTTATCAAGAAGCTGGCCCGGCGGATCGAACGCGAAGGCCCCTTCGAGCCGATGTACGATCTTCCGCATTCGACAATTCAGGTCGGGCTTATCCAGGGCGGCACGGCGCTCAATATCGTGCCGAACGCCTGTGTCTTCGACTTCGAAATTCGCCATTTGCCGGACGACGATCCAGCCGCGCGGATTGCCGAAATCGAAACCCACGCCACCCAGATATTGGAACCGATGATGCAGGCGGTCAGTCCCGGCACCGGATTCGAATTCGAGGATCTGGGCGCCAATCCCGGCCTCGAAATAGACCCCAGCGCCGATATCGTCGCCCTGGTCAAGCGCCTGACCGGCCGCAACAGCCACACCAAGGTCGCGTTCGGCACCGAAGCCGGCCTGTTTCAACAACGCGCCGGCATCCCGACCGTGGTCTGTGGCCCCGGCCATATCGCCCAGGCGCACACGCCCGATGAATTTATCTCCCTGGAACAACTCGCCAAGGGCGAGGACTTCATGCGGCAATTGATGGATTATGTCTGCACGAATTAACTGGTAGCGACTGCGTTATCCATGGCTGCGCCAGTGGCGTTACCGGTATAGGTTGGCGATTATGCACCGCATCGTTCCCGTCGCACTCGTTCTTCTCGCTCTCGCCGCGCCGGCGCGGGCGGCGCCCGATATTTACAATGCGGTGCTGATCAAGCAGTTCATGGTCTGCGACGGCGCGATGGCGCAGGGGTGCGAACGCTTTGGCACGGCCGATTTCAAGGCCGCGCGGGCGCTTTTTCAGCGCGCCGCCAATCAAGGCCATGCCGGGGCGCAAAACAATCTCGGCATGATGTATGAATCCGGTGCCGGCATGCCCATCGACCATGCGGCGGCGCGGCAATGGTTCGCCAAATCGGCGCAAGCAGGCGTGGCGATGGCGCGCTATAATCTCGCCATGCTGCTGGCCACCGCCCATATCATGCAGCAAAGCAACCGCCCGCAATACAGAGACGCCGATATGGCCGCTGCCTATATGTGGCTGACCTTGGCGGCGCAAGACGGCTTGGCGCCGGCCATCGAGGGCAAGCCGGAACTGGCCGGCTTCCTCACGCCGGCGCAGGCCGAAGCGGCAAAGAAGATGCTGCGCGCGCGTTAAATTAGACTTTTGGGCGCAGCTTATAGCGCTGGATTTTTCCGGTCGCGGTTTTCGGCAATTCATCGACGAAGTTGAACCAGCGCGGGTACTTGTAAGGTGCCAATCCCGATTTGCAGTGCGCCAGCAAGTCGTCGGCCAGCGCATCGCCGGCGTCCTTGGCCAAATTCAGCACGATATGGGCTTCCGGCTTGATCAGCCCGGCGGCGTCCGGCCGGCCGACGATGGCCGCTTCCAGGACCTGGGGATGTTCGATCAGCCGCGCCTCGATCTCGACCGGCGAACACCAGATACCGCCGACCTTCATCATGTCGTCGCTGCGGCCGCAGCACACGAAATATCCATCTGCATCGCGATAATAGGTATCGCCGGTATGCACCCAGCCATCGATGATGGTGGCGGTCGTCTTGCGCGCATTATTCCAGTAATATTTAAGGGTCGAGCCGCCTTTGACCCGCAGATTGCCGGTTTGCCCGGCGGCGACGTCGACGCCGTCTTCATCGACAATCCGCGCCGCGTAGCCGGGCACCAGCAGGCCGCTGGTGCCGGGACGGATTGCGTCGATCCGGTTGGAGATAAAGATATGCAGGATTTCCGTGGTGCCGATGCCATCCAGAATGTCGAGCCCGGTCGCATCCTTCCAGCGCGCAAGGATATCGGCCGGCAATGGCTCGCCGGCGGAAACACAGCGTTTGAGCGAGGAAAGAT
>PTKA01000387.1 GCA_002937525.1 Alphaproteobacteria bacterium MarineAlpha10_Bin3 | reverse complement strand
TGTCTCGCTGCCCGGCGCGTTCGCCGGCATCGGAAAAGCCAACCAGACGATCATGTTCTTCGAGGGACGGCGGTCCCTCGCCTATGAATTCGCCAACCACGAAGACAAGCTGAGCCCGCGTCTCAAATCCAGTATCCCGCCGGACCTGTCCATTTCCTACGGCGCGTACCGGGACGCGATCGGCATCGCCATCGACTGCCGCCAACGCTTCAACCGCCTGCTTGACGATTACGACGCGCTGATCGTTCCAAGTGCCGTGGGCGAAGCGCCCGAAAGTCTGGAAAGCACCGGCAACGCGCTATTCAACCGGCCCTGGACCACGATTGGCGCGCCTTGCATCACCTTGCCGGAACATCGCGGCCGCAACGGTCTGCCGGTCGGCATCCAGCTTGTCGCACGCATTGGCGCGGACGAAGCCCTGCTTGCGGTGGCGCGGTGGGTGGAAGCAATCTTGAAGTAATAACCGGAAATTTCGTCAATGAAGCTGGAATCCCGGATTTCCGATCCTGTGCAATTCCAGGCGATGCGTATCCTTCGAAAAAGGGAATTTAGCCGATGCCACGTCACATGCCGCCCAAGGCTTTTAACAATGCCGAGTTCGTGAACAGCCGGGATGGGCGGGTCATGCGCATCATGGCCGAATATCTCGAACCGCAAAAGCGTCTGCGTGAAGCGGGCATCGAGGACACGATCGTTTTTTTCGGTTCCGCGCGAACGCTTTCGCGCAGCGATGCGCAACAGGCGCTTTCCACGCTGCGTGAAAAGGGCGACGCGCCGTCCGAGGACATCCTGCGCGCCGAGCGCGGCCTGGAAATGTCGCGCTACTACGAAAGCGCCAGGGAACTGGCTTATCGGCTGACCAAATGGGCCGAGGAACTGGCGCGCCGCCAAAATGTTGCGGGAAACCGGTTTTCGGTCGTGACCGGCGGCGGACCGGGCATCATGGAAGCCGCGAACCGGGGTGCCGACGAGGCCGGCGGAAGCACCATCGGCATGAACATTTCACTGCCCTTCGAGCAATATCCAAACGAATATATTTCCGACGGTCTGGCGTTCGAGTTTCACTATTTCTTCATGCGCAAATTCTGGCTGGTCTATCTCGCCAAGGCCGCGGTTGTCATGCCCGGCGGGTTCGGCACCCTGGACGAATTCATGGAACTGCTTACCTTGGTCCAGACCGAGAAAATCCGCCGTAAGCTGCCCATCGTGCTGTTCGGTTCGCAATACTGGGCGAACATCGTCAAATTCGAGCCGATGGCCGAGTTCGGCACGATCGATAAATCGGATCTGGAGCTGTTCCATATCACCGATTGTGTGGACGACGCCTTTGAATGGCTGAAGACGCAGCTATCCGAATGGGCCGTGGACCATCCCGGCGCCGGTCTTACCACTGACGTCGAAAAGGTGGGCTAGCGGGACGCGCAAGGCGGACAGATCGCCGCGGTTCGTTATACGATTCGTAGCCCCGCAATCGCCGCCGCTGCTTCGCCGACCGCGCTCGCCAGTTGTCCCGAATAGCCGGCGCGAACCGCCCCCACCGCATAGACGCCGGGCACGCTGGTCTGAAAGTTCGGATCGGTGACGATGAAACCGTTCGCGTTTCGCTCGATATTGTCCGGCAAGGTGCAAACACTGGGCTCAAGCCCGACAAAGACGAACACGCCCGAACAGGCGATCTCTTGCGCATCGACGCCACCGGCTGGCGTCACGCGCACGCCTTCGACGCCATCGCCGCCGAGGATTTCCGTTACTTGCGTCGACCAGCGAAATTCGAACTTCGGATTATCCGCCGCCAGCGCAACATAGCTTTGCTTCGCCCGGAGCGCATCGCCACGGGTAACCAGCGTAATCCCGCTCACATAATCGCTCAGATGCAGGGCTTCTTGCAGGGCCGCATCGCCACCGCCGACCACGACGATTTTCTGGTCGACAAAAAAGCCCGCATCGCAATCCGCGCATTGCGAGACACCGCGCCCGAACAAAGCCTGCTCACCCGGAACGCCGAGGGATTTCAAACGCGCGCCCGACGCCAGCACCACCGTCTTTGCCCTGTGGACGCCGCTGCCGGTCGTCACGGCCACGATGCCGCCGTCCAGCGTCAGGCCCGCCGCGCGGTCCGGAACGATCTCGACGCCGAGTTCCACAATCGCTTCGAGCTGCGCCGCCGCCAGCTCTATCCCTGAAACCGCGCCTGCCGCCGCATAGCCGTCGATCCGGCCGACATTCATCACCAGTCCGCCCATATGTCCGCCGTCGTCCAGCGAAGCCACGGAAAGCCCGCGCAAGGCGGCGTGATGCGCCGCGCTCAACCCGGCAAGTCCGCCACCGATGACCAACACATCATATGGATCGCCCGACCGCATCATTCACAAATCCCTTGGTTTCTCCATCGGCCGCGTCGGTTCCTAGAACTCGATCTTCTGGGTCGCACACTGGGTCATGTACCAGGACGAAAGCCAGGCCGAATGCCGCCCGTCGCCACCCGCAACGATGATAACGAAATCTTCCGGGGCGTAGACGATGGGCACCATGAAATCCGGGTTGTCGGCCTCGTATTCTTCCGGCCATTGCCGAAAATTCCAGTAGGAACGGCTGTCGAGATCGCGGACCGGCATGCGGGCATGGTCGAAAAGATATTGCTGAACGTCTTGCCTGGAAAAGCCGTCCTTGGCGATTTCATGCGCGTGTTCCGGCCCGAGGACCAGGCCGATCGCCGTGCGGTGCGATTGGTGCAGGTAGTTCACCAGCCCCATGCGGCGCATCGATCCGGCGATGGTTTCCAGATTGCCGAGACCGGTCTCCTGGGCGCCCTCGTT
>PTKA01000386.1 GCA_002937525.1 Alphaproteobacteria bacterium MarineAlpha10_Bin3 | reverse complement strand
CGACGGCGCAACGATTCTGGTCGGGGGATTCGGGATTGCGGGGGTGCCCGAAATATTGATCGACGGCATCTGCGGGCGCGGTCTGCGCTGCCTCACCATCGTCGCCAACAATGCCGGGACGCAGCGCACCGGAATCGCCCGGCTGCTGGCCGAAGGCTGCGTCGCCAAGATAATCTGCACTTTCCCCCGGTCCAAGGAATCCTTCGTGTTCAAGGAATTGTACGAAGCCGGCAAAATCGACCTTGAAGTCGTGCCCCAAGGCACTTTGGCGGAACGGATGCGCGCCGCCGGTGCCGGGCTGGGCGGGTTCTTGACCCCGACCGGCGTTGGCAGCGAGCTTGCTGCCGGCAAGCCGATCCATGAAATCGACGGCAAGGAATATGTGTTGGAACGCCCGCTACATGCCGATTTTGCGCTGGTGAAGGCGAAACAGGTCGATGCGCGCGGCAACCTCACCTACCGCATGGCGGCGCGCAATTTCAACCCGATCATGGCCATGGCGGCGGCGCATGTGATTGTCGAAGCGACCGAGGAAGTCGCGCTTGGGGCGCTTGATCCGGAATGCATCATCACGCCGGGGGTTTTCGTCGACTGCTACTATGTTGCCGGGGCGTATGTGCCCGGCAGTCTGGAGGCCGCGCAATGACCGGTTCGAACCGCTTGACCCGCGACCAGATCGCCAAACGGGTCGCCTGGGAACTACGCGATGGCTGGCTGGTCAATCTCGGCATCGGCATGCCGACCCTCACGCTCAACCATATTCCCGAAGGCCGCGACGTGATCTTTCACAGCGAAAACGGCATCATCGGCATGGGACCGGTGCCCGAAAACGAGGCCGATTACGACCCCGATTTGATGAGCGCCGGCAAGGGGCCGGTGACCCTGATTGCCGGCGGCGCCTTCATTCATCACGCCGATTCCTTCGCCATTGCGCGGGGCGGGCGGCTCGATGCGGCGGTGCTGGGCGCCTTTCAGGTCGCCGCCAATGGCGATCTTGCCAACTGGCTGCTGCCCGGCGATACCATGGGCAGCGTCGGCGGCGCGATGGATATCGCGGTCGGCGCGAAACGGGTCTTTGCGATAATGACGCATACATCGAGGGACGGCGCGGCGAAGATCGTCGATACGCTGAGCTACCCGCTGACCACGCAGCGCTGTGTTACGAAAATCTTCACCGATATGGCCGTTATCGCGGTGACGCCGGACGGGTTCGTGCTCGAAGAAGTCGCCCCTGGCGTGGCGGTCGATGAGGTGGCCGCGGCCACCGGCGCGCCGTTGATTGTATCGCGCAGCATCGCCACGATTGCCGCCTGAATTCGATTTGCTCTAATACGACCGGTCGATGCAGAAATCGATCAGGTTGACCATCGAGCGTTTGATTTCGGAATCGGGGAAGATGCCCAGCGCATCGCGGGCGATTGCGCCGTAATGGCGCGCCCGCGCGATCGTGTCGGCCAGCGCATTATGCTTGCGCATCAAGGCGATGGCCTTGTCGAGGTCGCCGTCTTCCTGCGCCATGTCTTCCAGCGCGCGGCGCCAGAAAACCCGTTCCGCGGCCGATCCCCGCCGCCAGGCGAGCACCACGGGCAGGGTGATCTTGCCTTCCCGGAAATCGTCGCCGACCGTCTTGCCGAGCTTCGCCTGCTCCGCCGAATAGTCGAGTACGTCATCGACTAGCTGGAAAGCGATGCCGAAATTCATGCCATAGCTTTCCAGCGCCTCGGCGTCGGTCGCCGGGCGTTCGGCGACAACGGCGCCGATTTCCGCCGCGGCGGCAAACAGTTTTGCGGTCTTGGCGCGGATCACGTCGAGATAGGCGGCTTCGCTGGTCTGGGTGTCGTTGGTGGTCATAAGCTGCATGACCTCGCCTTCGGCAATTGTCGCCGAGGCGTCGGAAAGGATTTTCAGGACCCGCAACGAGCCGTCCTGAACCATTAATTGAAACGACCGCGAAAACAGGAAATCGCCGACCAGAACCGAAGCCTGGTTGCCCCATAGCGCCTTGGCGCTGTCCTGGCCGCGGCGCAGGTCGGAATCGTCGACGACATCGTCATGCAGCAAAGTTGCGGTGTGGATGAACTCGACGCAGGCGGCGAGGCTGATATGCCGGTCGCCCTGATAATCGCACAGATCGGCCGCCGCCAGGGTAATCATCGGCCGCAGCCGTTTGCCGCCGGCCGCAATGATATGCCCGGCCAGTTGCGGGATCAACGCCACCGGGCTGTCCATCTTGTCGACGATGACCTGATTGACCCGGATCAGATCATCGGCGACCAGGGCGTTAATCCGGTCCAGCGCCGTTTTGACCCCTTCCCGGCGTGCCTTTTCGAAATCGACGACGACCGCCACTTTATCTCCCCTTCGCCCCACGCCATACTGCCTGACGTAATAAATCATACGTCAAGACCGGCGACGGTCAAGTTGTGGATGGGAGCGATGAAAGAATTGCTGCGCACGACCGACCCGGTTCGTTTGTCCTGGCTGACCGCGCTGCTGGCCGATCAGGATATCGAAGCAATCGTGTTCGACACCCATACCAGCATCCTGGAAGGGTCGGTCAGCGCAATTCCGCGCCGTATTATGGTGATCGACGAAGATTTCAGCGCCGCGTGCAAACTGCTGATGGCGGCTGGCGAGATGGCGGACCCGGACCCGCAACCGGACAAATTGCTCGGCGGGCAGGTGCGGCTGCGCCAGCCGGAATCGGGATACCGGGTCGCGATCGATCCGGTGCTGCTGGCGGCGGCGACGCCGGCGGTGGCGGGCCAGGTGCTGGATGTCGGCACCGGGGTCGGCGCCGCCGCGCTGTGCTATGC
>PTKA01000385.1 GCA_002937525.1 Alphaproteobacteria bacterium MarineAlpha10_Bin3 | reverse complement strand
ACGCGCCGGTAGCCTACTCGATGAATTCTCGCCAAACGAATGTGCGAACTACCTCGTAAATTCAGGCTATGCGTCAACCTAATCCGATCCCGCTCTAGTCAGCCATGGCGACGCCACGGCCTATGCCGCGTGGTTGAGCGCCCATACCGGCGCGGCCTGGCGTTTGCCGACCGAACCGGAATGGGAGAAAGCCGTGCGCGGCGTGGATGGCCGAATTTTCCCCTGGGGGCCAGATTTCGACTCCGCCCGGCTCAACATCCACGATGCCGGGCCTTTCGATACAATGCCGGTCGGCTTGTTTTCCGCCAGCCCGCTCGGCCTGCTCGATCCCGCCGGTCAGGTGTTCGAATGGACGGCGACGCCGTCGGCCGCCGGGCGCTATGTGGTCAAGGGCGGATCGTGGGACGACAGCGGCTGCGGTATCTGCCGCCCTGCGGCGCGGCACACCAGGCCGGCGGCGCTCAAGCATATCCTGATCGGTTTCCGCCTGGTTCGCGAGTAGCCTTGCGCGAATTCGCCACATTTCCCCGCGCGCTGTGTTTTGGTACCCATCGCACATTTCCAGGCAGGACCGGCATGTGATCGAATTCGACCCCGATAATATTGCGACTCTAGCGCGCCAGCGGCTGGAGACGATGCGCGACGCCGGCGACCGGGTTCTGGAATGTCTGCGGGTGCTGAAACTGACCGACGACAATATCGTTGGCGAGCTGATCAAAAACGAAGCAACCTTCTACGAGTGGAACCACTATCCCGATGGCGATGTCTACGACCCGGTCAGCCATTCGCAATATTATTACCACGCGCACCCGCAGGAGGAACGTTCCGGCGAACATGGCCATTTCCACACCTTCCTGCGGCCCAAGGGCATGCCCGGCACCATAAAGCCGGCCCCGGTCGACGATTACGAAGCGCCCAAGGACCCCGATGACGCGCTCAGCCATCTGGTGGCGATTTCCATGAATCCGGCCGGTCTGCCGATCAAGCTGTTCGTCACCAACCGTTGGGTGACGGGCGAAGTCTGGTACATTGCCCAAGACGTATGCCGCATGCTGGATTACTTTGCGATCGATCACACCCAGCCTTCCTGGCCGGTCAATATGTGGGTCTCAGCCATGGTCCAGCTATTCGACCCGCAGATTCGCGCCCTTGTCGTGGCGCGCGACGTGGCGGTCGCGGCGTGGCGCGACGGGCATCCCGGCGCCAACGTCTTCGAAGACCGCGACTTCGAGGTCGCCGCCGCGCTCCACATCGACATCGACACGCAAAGCGATGCGATTGCCAGGGCGCTGGCCCCCACCAAGGGCTGAGACCGTTGGTATAAGGCGGCAGGTGCTTTAGACTGAGCGCGGATCAAGGGGAAGTTGGGCAAGGCGATGTATCTGGCACAGGCGTTGAAGCGGACGGCGCAGATTGCCGGCGGCGAAGTGGCGACCAGCTGTGCGGGGCGGGTGCGGACCTGGCGCGAATGCCGCGACCGGGTCGCCCGTATGGCGGGGGCGCTGCACAAACTTGGCCTGGGCGCCGGCGACCGCGCCGCTGTGTTGGCGCTTAACAGCGACCGGTATTTCGAATTTTACTACGCCGTGTCCTGGGCCGGCGGCGTCTTCGTGCCGATCAATATCCGCCTGGCGGCACCGGAAATCGCATACTGGGTGAACGATTCCGGGGCCGAGATTCTGTTCATCGACAACCGCTTCGCGCCGATCCTGGAGGCGCTGGACGGACAGATCGAAAACGTCCGCGAATTGATCTATATCGGCGACGGCCCGACGCCCGATGGCATGCACGGCTACGAGCAACTGATCGACGAGCATGATTCGGTCAACGATGCCGGGCGGGGCTATGACGAATTAGCCGGGTTGTTTTATACCGACGGCACCACGGGCCGGTCGAAAGGCGTGATGCTCAGCCACCAGAATTTGGTCTGCAACAGCTACAACGTGATTCCGGGATTCGGATATGGCTCAGGCATGCGCTGGCTGCACGCAGCCCCAATGTTCCATATCGCCGATGCGCTGGCCATTTTTGGTGTAACGATGGTCAGCGGGTCGCATTATTTCATCCCTGGATTCACACCGGACGATTTCCTGCCGGCCGTCGCGGCGCACCGGATTACCGACACCTTGCTGGTGCCGATCATGGTGAACGCGGTGGTCAATCATCCCGGTATCGGCGATTACGATCTGTCGAGCATCGAGAGGATCACCTATGGCGCATCGCCGATGCCCGAATCGGTGATCCGCAGGGCAATGGATGTCATTCCGGATTACAAATTTTTTCACGCCTACGGGCAGACCGAATGCGCCCCGTTATCGACCTTCAACGGCCCGGAATTCCATGTGCTGGACGGCCCCAATGCCGGGATATTCAAATCCGCCGGCCGGGCGGCGCTGGGCGTGGAAATCGCGATCCAGGACGACGATGGCAAGGAAGTGCCGCGCGGCGACATCGGTGAAATCTGTGTGCGCGGGCCCAATGTCATGCTGGGCTACTGGCGGCAACCCGAATTGACCCGGCTGGCGCTGCGCGACGGCTGGATGCGGTCCGGCGATGCCGGTCGGATGGACGAGAACGGCTTTATTTATGTCGTCGACCGGCTCAAGGATATGATTATCAGCGGCGGCGAAAACATTTATTCGGCCGAAGTCGAAAACGCCCTGCACCAGCATGACGCGGTCGCCGAAGCCGCCGTGATCGGCGTACCGGAGGATAAATGGGGCGAGCGCGTGCACGCAATCGTCCGCTTGCAGGATGGCGCCGAAATCGAGGCCGAGGCGCTGATCGCGCATTGCCGCACGCTGATCGCCACCTTCAAATGCCCGCGTGGC
>PTKA01000384.1 GCA_002937525.1 Alphaproteobacteria bacterium MarineAlpha10_Bin3 | reverse complement strand
GCGTAATAACGTGATGGAAAACCGATCGGCAGGCCAGGACCGTAACTTAAATCGCCGCTAAAACTGTCCAATGAATGGGGAGCACCTCATAGTCTCGTGCCCTACAACGGCTAAATTTCTCGTTACAGGGGTTTTCTAACAAAATATGAGATTTTTATGGGAAATGGTTGTGCTTGGTACGCCGATATCTGCCCAAGCGCGGCGTCGAGATCTGCGTGATGCATGGGAAGGCCGGGTAAAACGAAGCGCTGAATTTTACTGGAATAAACAGAACGCACCGATAGACCGGGAAATTTCAGTAAATATTATCTACTTTTTTCTCCATGATGTTAGATTGGATGTAGACAACATTGTGAAATTAATTTTAGACGGAATCGTTGGCGTCGCTATTTTGGATGACTATCTTGTAAGTCAAATCTTGGCGAGAAAAACGCCGATGCGGCCACACTTCGTTTTGGAAAACGCGACGCCGGCAATCGCTAGAGGATTGGAATCTAGAAGTGATTTTATCTATCTGACGGTTACCGACCCGCCAAACCACGAGAAACTTCCATGACTGCACTGGAAATTGAACATATCGAATCCGAAATTCTTAAGACCGCTGCGGACGGCTATCGAGACCGAGGATATCAGGTCAAGATACTTCCGGATCGGGATGATTTACCTCGGTTCTTGAAAATGTTCGCGCCTGACCTATTAGCGGTGTCCGCCGATGACCGAGTCGTTGTCGAGGTAATGCTGTCTGGCAGTGCGCCAAAAGGAAAGAGCCTCACGGCATTGGCCGTAGCGGTGCAAAACGAACGGGATTGGCGATTGGAAGTCATATACAGCGACGAGCTGGCGGAGGAAAGGACCCGCAAGCCAGGTCGCAATGTGCGGCGGCAGGATATTTCGAACAAACTTAGGGAAGTCGATTCGCTTCTTCGCGAAAACCGGAACGATACGGCATTGCTGCTTCTCGCCGCGTCCATCGAAGGAACCCTGCGCCTCGTTGGCAAATTCGAAGATATCCGGATTGACGACCGGGATTCTCCGATTGCGGTGTTAAAAATATCGTTGGCGCATGGAATTTTGTCGGAAAAACAATTCGAAACGTTCAAGGAAATTTTGATCTTCCGGAATATGGTTGCCCATGGCATTCGTATGGAAGTCAAAAATAGTGTTTTCTTAAAGCGGGCGGTCGTCCTTTGTTTGGATGTCTTGAGCGATTTGTCGAGGCAACAGAAGCAAGGAGCGGTCAGGCATGGCTGAGTACGATTACGACCTGTTCACCATCGGGGCGGGTTCCGGCGGGGTGCGGGCGAGCCGGATATCGGCCAGCTATGGCGCGCGGGTCGCGGTGGCGGAAGAACGCTATCTTGGCGGAACCTGCGTCAATGTCGGCTGCGTGCCCAAGAAGCTGCTGGTCTATGCGTCCCACTTCGCCGAGGATTTCGAGGATGCGCAAGGCTTCGGCTGGAATGTCGGCGCGCCCGACTTCGACTGGTCGAAGCTGATCGCCAACAAGAACACCGAAATCAGCCGCCTCAACGGCATCTACCAACGCATGCTGGACAATGCCGGGGTCACGGTTTTCGATGGCACGGCGCGCGTCGTCGATCCACATTGCGTATCGGTCAACGGCAAGACCTATAGCGCAAAATATATCCTGGTGGCGACCGGCGGTTGGCCGGTCGTGCCCGATATTCCCGGCAAGGAACACGCGGTCACTTCGAACGAGGCGTTCTTTCTCGACAAACTGCCCGAACGGGTCGTGGTCGTCGGCGGCGGCTATATCGCGGTCGAATTTGCCGGGATCTTCAATGGCCTGGGCAGCCGGGTCACGCAGCTATACCGGGGGCCGCAGTTCCTGCGCGGTTTCGATGACGATGTGCGCGTGTTTCTGGCCGGCGAAATGCGCAAAAAAGGCGTCGATCTGCAATTCAACGCCAATATCGCCCGCATCGAGCGGAACGGCGATGTGTTGCTGGCGGAACTGGAGGATGGCGGCGAAATAGAGACCGATCTGATCATGTATGCGACCGGACGGGCGCCGAACGCGCGCGGCATCGGGCTGGAGGAAGCCGGTGTTGCGCTGGACGCCAAGGGCGCGGTCATGGTCGATGATTATTTCAAGACCTCGGTCGAATCGATCTACGCGATTGGCGATGTCATCGACCGGGTCGCCCTGACCCCGGTGGCGATTGCCGAGGGCATGGTGCTGGCCGGCAATCTGTTCAAAAATGAATCCCGCATGGCGGATTACGAAGATATTCCGACCGCCGTGTTCTGCCAGCCCAATATCGGCACGGTCGGGCTGACCGAAGTGCAGGCGCGCGCAAAATACGGCGCGCTCGATGTCTATACCTCGTCCTTCAAGCCGATGAAGCACACCTTGACCGGCGGCGACGAGAAGACCTTCATGAAGCTCATCGTCGACCGGGCCAGCGACCGCGTGGTCGGCTTTCACATGGTCGGACCGGATGCGGGCGAGATGACGCAGGGCATCGGCGTGGCGATCAAATGCGGCGCGACCAAGGCCCAGTTCGACGCCACCATCGGCATCCATCCGACCGCAGCCGAGGAATTCGTCACCATGCGCGAGAAAGTGCCCGACGATGCGGTGCGCGACGCCGCCGATTGATCCGCACGACGGTGCATGGCAAGGTCGATGGGGCGCTTACAGGACAGGAGTGAATTTTGAACCACGTTCGATATATCGACAAGACCCGCGACTATTATCTGTCGCAGGGGTACGATAAACCGTACCGCTGGGCCAATTTCGACGATGTGCCGTTCACGCCGCTGAACAAGCCCCTGGCCGAATCCCGCGGCGAGATCGTCTATGCCGCCGGCGCCACGGT
>PTKA01000383.1 GCA_002937525.1 Alphaproteobacteria bacterium MarineAlpha10_Bin3 | reverse complement strand
CGTGCAGCATCTGGCGCGAAGTGCGGACCAGCTTGTTGATGGTTTCGATCATATGCACCGGAATCCGGATGGTGCGCGCCTGATCGGCGATTGAGCGGGTGATCGCCTGGCGAATCCACCAGGTCGCGTAGGTCGAAAATTTGTAGCCGCGGCGGTATTCGAATTTATCGACCGCCTTCATCAGGCCGATATTGCCTTCCTGGATCAGGTCGAGGAATTGCAGGCCGCGATTGGTGTATTTCTTGGCGATCGAGATCACCAGCCGCAGATTGGCTTCCACCATTTCCTTCTTGGCCCGGCCGGCCTCGCGTTCGCCCTGCTGAACGGTCTGGACGATGCGCCGGAACTCACCCATCGGCATGTCGGCGGCGGTGGCGATATCGGCGATGCCGGCGCGGTACTCCTTGATCTCCTCGCGGTGTTTCTTGGCGTATACCTTCCAACCCTTGGCTTTGACCCGCGACACCGCGTTCAGCCAGTGCGGGTCGAGTTCGTGCCCGTAATAGCGGTGCAGGAAGTCGTCGCGTTTCACGCCGCAATTCAGCGCCGCGCGCATCAGCCGCCCTTCCAGCGACATCAGCGATTTGGAATAGCCATAGATCTGATGCGTGAGCTGTTCGATCTTGGCGTTGTTGAGGCGGACATCTTCCATCGAAACCAGCAGATCCTTGCGATGGCGCTCATAGGTGCGCTCGGTCGATTTGGAAATCGACTCGCCGCTCCGCAAGGCCGCCAGCCGCTTGTCCTGCGCCCGGTGGAGTTTGATATAGGTGACGGAAATCTTCTCGAACCGCTCCAGTACATCGGGCTTCAGCATCTGTTCCATCGCCGCCAGGGAAAGCGACACTTCTTCTTCCTCCTCTTCGTCCTCGTCCTTCTCGTCCGAGTCCTTGTCAGCGGCCTTCGCCGTGGTATTTTGCGGATGGGCCGCGCCGGTGCCGGGCGCTGCATTGTTGGCTGCATTGTTGAGTGCCGCGGCGCGCCGCAGCCCGTCCGGGCTGGCGCCATAGGTCGCATAGAGGTCGATGACATCGCGCAGCAGAATCTTGCCCTCATTCAGCGCATCGTGCCAATGGGTGATCGCCTGCATCGTCAGGGGGCTTTCGCACAGCGCGCCGATCATCTTTTCGCGGCCCGCCTCGATCCGCTTGGCGATGGCGATCTCACCCTCGCGCGACAGCAACTCGACACCGCCCATCTCGCGCAGATACATGCGCACCGGATCGTCGGTGCGGCCGATATCGTCATCGGCCAGATTGCCGGCCTGCTCCACCACCACCGGCTTGTCGGGCTTTTCGGTGGCCTCGTCGGACTCTTCGCCGTCGATGACATTGATGCCCATCTCCGAGAGCGTGGTCATCGTATCTTCGATTTGTTCGGACGAAACCCGGTCCTGGGGCAGGATCGCGTTCAGCTCATCGATCGTGATATAGCCGCGCTCCTTGCCCTTCGCGAGCAGCTTCTTGACCTCCTGCGCGGCCCCGTCCATGAGCGGGCCGTCGGTTGATTCTTCCGCGTTGTTAGATGATTGAACTTGCGCCGTCGCCGCTTTCGTTGCCATCCAGTTCGCTCTCCACTAATCCCGACACACCGTCGTCATAACGGCCGGCAGGCATTACGGCAAATCGCCCGCCGGTTCCTCGATATCGGCTAGACGCCGATCGTTTTCGACAGCGTCCGAATTCGCCGCCAACGCCCTGGCTTCTTCCGCCACACTACCGGATTCCGATGCCATCCGACCTATTTGCGCGGCCTCGCGCTTCTGGATATTTTGCCTTCCACGGTCAAGTAGAACGCCAAGTCCCCATCGGGCTTTTTCTAATTCAGCTTTCGGACTCACGAATGACGACACGAGATAAACAAAGGGACTCAAAACACTGTCCAAAAGACGCCTATCGCCATCTTCGGAAAAATGGGTTCGAATAGCTTCAAGATCAAGGTCTATGTGCGCAGCGAACAGGTTTTGAAGCCGCTGGAAGAGTTTGTCAAGATCGGGATCGAACGCAACCGCGTCCATCGCCTCGGCGAACTCATCGCGCAAATTGGGATGATTGATCATCGCCGCGAGGATTATCCGCTGATCCATACGTTTAACTCCATCCACGGCACCGCTCAAATTCACTTTTTCATCGGTACTTCGCAGTTGAGTCCTTTGTAACTTATTGCGTCGGGGCTGGAACGCCGCCCAAAGGCGCTCCTTGAACATGCTTTGATACTGTTTGCGCACGCTTGGATCGGCGATCCCGGCGGTCCGCTGGCGCAGCCGCGCCTGCAAATCAGCGCGCAGTTCCGGCGTATCGAGCGGGCCGAGCCCGCATTCCATGTCCCAGATGACGCTGGAAAGCGGCCGCGCCGCTTCCAGCACCTGGCGCATCGCCGCCGCCCCCTGGCTGGCGAGCAGACTGTCCGGGTCCTCGCCCGGCGGCAGCATCGCAAAGCGCAGCGACTTGCCCGGCGCCAACAAGGCCAGCACCCGCCCGGCGACGCGGCCGGCGGCGCGCTGACCGGCAGTATCGCCGTCGAAACACAGCACCGGTTCCGGCGCCAGCCGCCACAGCGCCAGTATCTGTTCCTCGCTCAACGCGGTGCCGAGCGGCGCCACCGCCGCCTCGATCCCGGCCTGGGACAGGGCGATGACATCCATATAGCCTTCGGCGACGACGATCTGGCCGGCCTCGAAGCTGGCCTTGCGCGCCGGGGCGTAATTATACAATGTCCGCCCCTTGTCGAAGAGGGGCGTATCGGGCGAATTGATGTATTTGGCCGTCTTCGCATCGCCCATCAGGCGCCCGCCAAAGGCGATGACGCGGTCCCGGCGGTCGGCAATCGCAAACAGCACCCGGTCGCGA
>PTKA01000382.1 GCA_002937525.1 Alphaproteobacteria bacterium MarineAlpha10_Bin3 | reverse complement strand
CAGGCTCCGCTCACCGCCTTCGATCAGCGACGCCTTGGCCGTCGTCCCGCCCATGTCGAAACTGATGATGTTGGGAATGTCGAGCGCCCGGGACAGCGCCTGCGCGCCGACGACGCCGCCGGCCGGTCCCGATTCGATAACGTTGGCCGGCAGCCGCGCCGCCGCCTCCGCCGTCATCAGCCCGCCATTGGATTGCATCAGCAGCAGCGGTGCTGCGATGCCGCGCGCATCCAGCGCCCGGCGCAGCGATCGCAGATAAGTGCCGATGATCGGCATGACATAGGTGTTGATGACCGTGGTCGAGGTGCGCTCGTACTCTTTCATTTCCGGCAGCACATCGAAGCTGATGCAGTAGGGCAGGCCGGGCGCGCGGGCTTCGATGATCGTGGCGATGTCGCGTTCATGGACCGGGTTGGCGTAGGAATTTATCAGGCAGACGGCGATGGCCTCGACCTTTTCGGCGACCAGGAAATCGACCGCCCGCTCGGCGCTCGCATGGTCGAGCGGAATGGAGATTGCGCCATTGGAATCGATGCGCTCTGTCACCTCGCGGCGCAAATAACGCTCGACCAGCGGCACCGGTTTTTCCCATGTGAGATCGTATAGCCGGGGCATGCGCAGGGTGCGGATTTCCAGCACGTCGCGAAACCCCGCCGTCGTGATCAGGCCGGTGCGCGCCCCCTTCAGTTCCAGGATCGCGTTGGAACCGACCGTGGTGCCGTGCAGCAACTCCGATATATCGTTGGCGCCAAGACCGTATTGGTCGAACATCTGTTCCAGCCCGTCGATGATGGCCAGGGCGTAATCGGCCACGGTAGAGGATACCTTCTTGGTGAATACGCGGCCGTCATCGGCCAGAAAGACGATATCGGTGAAGGTGCCGCCGATATCGACGCCGACGCGAAACCCGCTCATGCGCCGGTCCTTTGCCCACGCAATGCCGCCGTTTTCGCTTCGTCGATTGTCCAGTTACCGGTGTCGATGGCGACGCCGTAATCGCGCCGTGCCGCCGCCGCACTGACATATTCGTTGCGCACATCGCGCAGCACCGCCGCCGGGTCGCGGGCGAACGGATCGCCCCAGCCGCCGCCGCCTGCGAGTTCGTGGCGAAAGACGTTGCCGCGGTGGATCGTCATGGTCGGCTTGGAGGGCAGCGCCCGGTTTTCGCCGTCGGGATTGAGGTAGTTGGCCGAAGGCCGCCCCGGTTCGCCGCCGGACAGGCCGTAGGGCCGTATCGTGCGGCGGTCGGAGCGGACCTGCAAGATGGCTTCCTTCTCGGTGAAGCGGTAGTCGCGCCGGTAGGGCGCGCCGCCGCGATAGGTGCCGGGCCCGGCCCGGTCGGTCAGGAATTCGTAGCACAGGATTTCGATCGGCTGCTCGGCCTCGATCACCTCGACCGATTGCGACGCCATGTTGGCGAACATGTTGGAATTGCCCTGCAACCCGTCCGCCCAGGGCCGCCCGCCCCAGGTGCCGCAGGCGAAATCGACATAGATATAGGGCTTGCGGTCGGCGTCGTAGCCGCCAATCGAAATCCCGGTATTGCCGCCATCCGACGCCGCGCACACCATAGGCGGCACCATCTTGGCCAGCGCCCCGAAGGCGCAATCGACCATGCGGAAGCCGGTCAGCCCGCGCGCAGCACAGGCCGCCGGCAGCACCGCGTTGGCGATGGTGCCAGCCGGCGCGCTCACCTCGATGACGCGGAACACGCCTTCATTGTTGGGGATGCCGCCGGGCAGGATCGAGCGCGCCGCCGTGTAGGACGCCGCCTTGGTGAAGGACAGGGTGTTGTTGATCGCGCCCTTGACCTGTTCGGCGCTGCCGGTCCAGTCGAATTTCATCGTGTCGCCCTGCTTGGTGACGGTCACGAACAGGCGGATCGGTACGCCGATATCGATGCCGTCATCGTCGATCCAGTCCTCGAAGGTAAAGACGCCATCGGGCAATTCGCGCACCGCGGCGCGGGTCATGCGCTCGGCATAGTCGATGATTTCCGACATGTAGGACCGCACGGTCTGCGCGCCATATTCATCGACCAGTTCCATGAACTGGGTTTCGGCGATGTGGCAGGCGGCGAGCTGGGCGCGCAAATCGCCGAACACCTGGACCGGCAGGCGGACGTTCTTTTCGATGATCGCCCAGATCGTATCGTTGCGCTTGCCGGCGTCGTACAGCTTCATCGGCGGAATCCGCAGGCCTTCCTGATAGATTTCGGTCGAATCGGATGCGTTCGAGCCCGGCACCCGCCCGCCGACATCGGCGTGGTGGCAGATCGTCGCGGCGAAGGCGATGCGGCGGCCATCGACGAAAAGCGGCTTGAAGATGAAAATATCCGGCAGGTGCATGCCGCCATCGAAGGGGTCGTTCATGATAAACATGTCGCCTTCAACCATGTCCGCGCCGAAGCGGCCGACGATCACGGCCAGCGCGGTGGGGATCGAGCCGAGATGCCCCGGCAAGGTCAATCCCTGCGCCACCAGCATGCCATCGGCGTCGGCAAAGGCGGTGGAAAAATCCATATTGTCGCGCAGCACCCCGGAATAGGTCGTGCGGCAGATCGTCAGCGCCATCTCGTCGGCGATTGAAAAGATCGTGTTCTTGAACAGCTCGAAAACGATGGGGTCGTTGGTCATGATAGGCTCATTTGTTGAGAAAGTGCAGCGCCAAGCCAGGCCTGGGCCAGTCCATTGCGACCAGCGTGCCATAGGCCGACAGGGTGAGAAAGGCGGTCTTCAGTTCGGGACCGCCAAAACAGATATTGGTGCAGTACGGGTCCGGTACGGCGATATGTTCGACGGTCTGGCCATCGGGCGAAATCACCGTGACGCCGCCTTCGATCAGGGTGCCGA
>PTKA01000381.1 GCA_002937525.1 Alphaproteobacteria bacterium MarineAlpha10_Bin3 | reverse complement strand
GGATCGGTGCGCTCCTCGACGAATTCACACCGCAGGAATGCGCCAACTATTTCAGAAATTCCGGATATGCTTCAACCTAACTGCAGAACGCTCTAGCCACCGGACTGGACGCATTTCGCTCCCGCGCCTTGCGCACCGGCGCTGCGATCGAACCGGTTTACCGCGACACCAACAGCGAATTGGCGGCGCATTTCGACGCCGCCGGCGAATTTGGCTGGGACCTGGTTTGCGCGGTCGCCGCCAACGCCACGCCGTCCGGCAAGGTGACCACGCAGGCGTGGGACTACATCATGGACGTTTTGTTGGCCGCACTTGAACATGACGGACCGTTCGACGGTATCGTGCTGGCGCTGCATGGCGCGATGGTGACCGAAACGAACGAGGACGGCGAAGGGGCGCTGCTGGAAGCGCTGCGCCAGAAGGTCGGCCCCGATATTCCGATCTGCGCGTCGCTCGATCTGCACGCCAACGTGACTGCACGGATGGTGGCCAACGCCGACGGGCTGTTCAGTTACCGGACTTATCCGCATGTCGACGCCTACGATACCGGCAAGCGCGCCGCAGCGGTGCTGCAACAGGCGATGGACGGGAATGTGCGGCCGCGCTGTCTGGTCGCCACGCGCCCGCAAATTGTCGGCGCCAATCATGGCTTCACCGCGGCCGGCCCGATGGTCGAACTGATCCGCCGTTGCGGCGTACATGGCGATGAGCCCGGAATTTTGGATGTCAGCGTCAATGCGGGCTTCCCTTGGGCCGATATCGAGGAAGCCGGCCCGTCGGTGACCGTGACCTATGGCGACGATGGCGCGCGGGCGCGCGAAATCGCCGAAGCGATGATGGACACGGTCTGGGACCGGCGCGCCGAATCGACGCTTGAAACCGTCTCGGTCGGCGATGCGATCGCCCATGTCGTGGCCGCCGGCCCCGGCGACAAGCCATTCGTGCTTGCCGATTTCTCCGACAGCCCCGGCGAAGGCGGCTACGGCGACAGCGCGGTCCTGCTGCTGGCCATGCTGGAGGCCGGCTTCGAAAACGCCGCCTTCGGTACGATCTGCGATCCGGACGCGGTCATCACCTGCCAGCGCGCCGGCGTGCGCGGGACCGTGACCCTGTCGCTTGGCGGCAAATACGACGGCGACACGGCCAAGCCGCTGATGATTACCGGCGAGGTCGTGGCGATTTCGGAGGGCGGTTTCACCTTCGAGGGACCGATGACGGCCGGGCTGCGCACGACGATGGGAAATACCGTCGTGCTGCGGGTCGGCGGTATCGATGCGATCATCTCCAGCGCCCGGCTACAGACCCTGGATTGCGGCATCTTCCGCTCGCAGGGCATCGACCCGGAAACCAAATCGGTGCCTGGCGTGAAATCCACCCATCAGTTCCGCGCCGCCTTCGAGCCCATCGCGCGCGTGGTGCTGCTTGTCGATGCCGGTGGATTGACATCGCGCAATCTGGCGAATCTTTCCTACCGGAATGTCCGCCGCCCGGTCTGGCCGCTCGACGAAGATTGACGACAACGGCCGATGCGAATCGACCTGTGACCGTCGTCACTGACGCCAACGCCGCTTCCCGGCACAATGCGCCTCACAACTCCGATGGGAATTCCCATCCTCCTCACGCAGCCCGTGGGCTTCGGGCCCGGTTCGTCCGGGCCTATTTTTTTGCGCTACGGCCCAGCGTGTAGACGAAGAGCGGGCCGAGCAAAACAATCGCGCCGGCGGAACTGAAGCCAAGGCCCCAGGCGAGCGGTGCTGTCTCGCCGCCGGAAAGGTCGAGCACGCCGCCGAAAATGATCGGCCCGGCGATTGCGCCCAGGAACCCGACCATCGAATGCACCGCCATGGTGGCGCCCCGGTAGCGGGGATCGGCGGCGGTGACGGCGCCGCCGGTGATGGTCGAGGAATCGGCGGCGATGGTGAAGGCGTAGAAGAACAGCACGCACAGCACGATCCAGTAGGGCAGCGTCGCCGCAAAGCCAAGTACAACTGCCGTTGCCGCCGAGGCGGTCATGACCACGAGCAGCACCAGCGGGCGGCCGAAGCGCTGCGCCAGCTCATTGCCGAGGACGCTGGCGGGCATGCCGCATAGATTGACCACGGTGGCGATCACGGTGGCGCGCCAGGTCACCGCGAAGCTGTCGGCGCTCTGCTGCGACTGACTGAAAACCAGATAGGCGACGATCCAGGACCGCAACGCGAACAATTCCGCGTTATGCACCATATAGGCCAGCGTGTAGGCGAAGGCCTCGCGGTTGGCGAACACCGGGCGAAAATCGAGCAGCGCGGTCGCCGGGTGGTCCGCCTTGGGAACCGGGCGCGGCGCCAGCACGGCGGCGATGACCACCACCCCCAGACCCGGCGCCACGGCGGACAGGCCGAAAGCCCACTCCCAGCCAAGCAGCGCATGGGCTTCGCCGGCGGCGAAAAAGGACATGCTGGTGCCGATCCCGAAACTCGAGGTATAGAACGCCACCGCGCGGCTGTGGCTGGCGTCGGGCAGGCGGTCGGTCAGCGCTTTCAATCCCGGCATATAGGTGCCGGCCATGCCGATGCCTTGCAGGGCGCGCCATGCGCTGGCCGACCACACGCCTTCGGCGAAGAACGCGAAACCCAGCGCCGACAGGGCGCTCAACGCCATTGCCGGCAGCACGATCATCCGCGCATCGAGCCGGTCGGTGAGGCTCACCAGCACCGGGACGCTCACCACATAGCCGACATAGAAGACGCCGCTGATCCAGCCGGCTTCGGTGTTGCTCAGCGCCCATTGCGCCATGAACACCGGCAGCAGCGCCGGGTAGGTCGCGGTCGCCACCTGGCTGAACGCCTGGCACACGCACAAGGCGGCGATAAGCTGAAACGTCGACAGGT
>PTKA01000380.1 GCA_002937525.1 Alphaproteobacteria bacterium MarineAlpha10_Bin3 | reverse complement strand
GGCCTTGGTCGCCGCCTTGTCGATTTTGCCGCCGGCCACGACGACGCCGTAATCGCGGGCCGCCCCTTGCGGCGACACAAAGCCGCGCGCAACGTCCAGGACGACCGCGTCGGCCGGGCGTTCCCAGGCCGGTCCCCATCCGCCCGCACCGCCGCAGGCGACATAGATGATATCGCCCGGATCGACGGTCAGGATGTCGGTATTGCCAAGATTAACCTCGTTGTTGCGTCCCGGATTGCGGATGAACGCCGACGGCCCGCCGGCCCGCCCGCCCTTCACGCCCCAGGCGGCAAAACGGCTGCGGTCGCGGTTGCGCGCGGTGATCTTGGTGTTCGGCGCGAAGACCTGGAATTCAAGTTCGGTCGCCAGCCCGCCGCGAAACCGCCCGGCCCCGGCGCTGTCGCGCGCCAGCCCGTAGCGCAAAATGCGGATCGGCACTTCCGCTTCGTTGATTTCCACCGGGGTATTTTTGAGGAACGACGAATTTGCGCCCGAACCATCGGTGCCGTCCTCGGCCGGGTTGCCGCCGGCCCCGCCGGAAATCGGATCGATCGACGCCACAACCCGGCGGCCGGTGCGGTCATCGACCGAATTGACGTTCATGATCGGCCCGCCGCTGGCCGGACAGGCCGGCAGCCGGTCCGGCGCGACCTGCACGAAGGCGCCGAAAATCACGTCCATCACCCGCGCGCAGGTCAAGGAGCGCATCCCCACCGCGGCCGGAAATTCCGGATTGACGACGGTGCCCTGCGGCAGGATGCAGCGGCACACCCGGGTCATGCCGGAATTGAGCAGGATGGTCGGATCGAGCGAATAAAGGATGTAGTCCATGCCGACCATCAGCAGGATATGGCGCGGGTCGCCGCCGGTCGGCAGGTTGATCGACGATTCAAGCTGCGGGTCGCTGCCGGTGAAATCGAACACCATGCCGTCGCCCTCGATGGTCAAGGTCAGGGCGATGCGGCAAGGATAGCCGCCGACCGAATCCTCATCCATGTAGTCGGCGAAGAAATAGTCGCCGTCGGGCAGGCTGCGCACCAGATCGCGGGTCTGGGCTTCGGCATAGTCGAGCAGGTCGTACATGCCGTCCCTGAAAATATCGATGCCGAACTTGGCGATCATTTCCTTGACCTTGCGCTCGCCGGTATTCATGGCCGCGATCTGCGCCTTGAGGTCGCCCCAGTTCTGTTCGGGCACCCTAACGTTGGTGACGATGATATCGAGGACCGCCTGATTCAAAACCCCGGCGCTGTATAATTTGGTCGGCGGTATACGGATGCCTTCCTGATGCACTTCGGTCAATGAGCGCGACAGGCTGGCCGGGACCGCGCCGCCGACATCGGTATTGTGGACATGACCAACCGCGAAGCAGACGATTTCGCCGTCGTGGAAAATCGGTTTCCACAGATGCATATCCGGCGGGTGGGTGCATACGAACCCGCTATACGGGTCGTTGGTCATGCAGATATCGCCGTCCCGGTAATCGTCGAAGGCGTCGATGACATTGGCGTAGTTCAGCCCGACGAACCAGGTCGCGCCAAGTTCGGTTGGCGTGGCGAAAGTCTGGCCGTCCGGCGTCGTCAGGCCGGTGGTGAAGTCCTCGGTTTCCTTCACGAAGGTCGAATGGGCGGTGCGGTACAAGGTATAGGCCATGCTTTCGGCCGCCGCGCGGGCGTGGTTGCCGAGGATTTCCAGCGTGATCCGGTCGATCGCCATCAGCGTTCCCCCCGGGTCAGGACGATGTTGCCGTGACTGTCGATTTTTCCGTCGAAACCGCCCAGAACGACGGTCGTCGCATCGTCCTGCTGGATTACCGCCGGGCCGGCGATGCGCTGTCCGGCCAGCAGGTCCTTGCGGTCATACAGGGCCGCCTGGTCCATTGCGCCATCGTAATAGACCTCGATTTCGCCCAGCGTTTGCGGCGCGCCGCCGCCGGCCGGCAGCGGCTGCATTTCCGGCTGTGGTGCGGCCGCGACAATAACCAGCCGAAGATTGATGATCTGCACATTGGCCGCCGGGTCGCCATGGCCGTAGACGCGGGCGTGTTCGGCGTGGAAGGCATCGGCGATGGCGGCAAGGTCGCGGTCCTTTATCCAGGCTTCCTCCAGCACGGTTTCGATTTCGAACGACTGGCCGCGATAGCGCATATCGGCGGTGTAAAGCAGGCTTGCCGTGCCGCTATAGCCCTGTTCATCGCGCAGCCACCTTTCGGCCTGACGGCGCAAGGCGGCGAAACCATCGCATAAGGTGTCGCCGGCGCGGTCGAGATCGGCGTAGATCGTCTTGATGAAATCGTTCTTGATGTCGGCGATCAGCCCGCCAAAGGCGCTGAGTACGCCCGGCGTAAGCGGCACCACGATCCGCGTCATGCCCAATTCGCGGGCGACGAAACAGGCCAGCATCGGTCCGGCCCCGCCAAAAGCCTGCAAGGTGAAGTCGCGCGCATCGATGCCATGGCGCGAGACCAGTTTGCTGATTTCCAGATACATGCCCGATACCGCGATGGCGATGATCGCTTCGGCGGTCGCGCGCACATCGCGGTCGAGCCGTTGCGCGATGACGGCGACGGCCTGGCGGGCCAAATCTGCGTCGATATGCACCGCGTTGTAGCCAAGGTCGGCCTGCCCAAGAAAGCCGCAGACCGCAAAGGCGTCGGTAATCGTGGCCTCTTCGCCGCCCTGCCCGTAGCAGGCGGGACCGGGCTTCGATCCGGCACTTTGCGGCCCGACCTTGAGTACGCCCTGGGCATCGACGCGGGCAATCGAGCCGCCGCCTTCGCCGATCGAGGTCACCGAGACGGTCGGAATATAAAGCGGGAAATCGCCGATTGTCTCGCCGGTGCCGTATTGCGGCTGGCCGTCGCGGATGAAG
>PTKA01000038.1 GCA_002937525.1 Alphaproteobacteria bacterium MarineAlpha10_Bin3 | reverse complement strand
GCGATGGCTTCGCCTCGATCGAGAGAGGCAAGCGCGTCATGGATGCCGGCGATTTGCCATTCCTGCACCGACACGAATTCCTCGATCGCTTCCGCCGCAAGATACGACTGACTGCGTTTCATGCTTTTGGCGATCCTCGCCAACCGGTCCTTGGTTGATTTTTCAATCCTCACAGAAAGAACCGCACTGTCCGCCATGGCCTGCACCTGCCTATAAAATTAACTTGTATACAATATACGACATTCGCTTCAAACGGCAAGCCAGGCACGCGGCTACCCGGCGACGATGGCATAGGGCGCGCTGAAGGCCCCCGCATCGGCGGCCAGTGCTGCGACGCATTGGCACCGAAAGGGCGCATCGTCGATCAAGCGCAGGATGAAGCCGTCCAGCGTCTGGCCGGACGCCAGCCTTGCATGGGCCAATTCCAGCATCTGCGCCGTTGTCCGGGCCGGGCGCTTGCGCCCCCTGGCCGGAACCACGGCCAGCGCCACGGCGTCGCCATCGACCATGACATGGCCGCGCCGGCTGATATAGGCATGTACCGATTGCAGCGCGCCGCCGCCGTCTTCCAACGTCAGCTCGATATCGTCGAGGCGGCCATAATGATAATTCCCGGCCCCCAGTTCGGTTTCGTGCATGACCGGCAACTGGTCTTGGCTCAACCAGTTGACGAACAGGGTCACCGTGGCACCGGGCGCGGTTTGCAGCATCGCCGGCACCGAACCATAGGACGCGATATGGGCCGAATAGACGGTATCGAAATTCTTCAGATGGCAGCGCTGGACCGGGATTTCCGCCGCCGGGTCATGGCCGAATTTCCGGGTCAGTTGGGCCGGCGCCTGGTTCGAGCCGACGGCCAGCACCGGGGTCCGCCCGGCCGTCAATGCCGGATCGAAATCGAAGACGGCGCCGCCGCGCCAGTGATAGGAATGGTGCGGCAAGGGATAGGGGTAGTCGCGCGCGCGGGCCAGCGCGGCGCGAATAAGCGCATCGTTCATGCCCGGCTGCATAACCGACCTTCGCGGCTTTGTCATTCGCCGCGGCGTTGGGTAATGTGGCGCCACGATGGCTTATGACTCGCTCCGCGATTTTATCGCCCACCTCGAATCCAAGGGCCGGCTGGTCCGGGTGCAAGCACCGGTGTCGCCCGATCTGGAGATGACCGAGATTCAAACCCGGCTGCTGGCCGAAGGCGGCCCCGCCGTGCTGTTCGAGAACGTGGTGGCCGCCGATGGCGCGCGCCACGCGATGCCGGTGCTGGTCAATCTGTTCGGCACGGTGGAACGGGTCGCCTGGGGCATGGGGCGGGAGCCGTCCGAGTTGCGCGAAATCGGCGAGACATTGGCGTTTTTGCGCCAGCCCGAGCCGCCCGGCGGCTGGCGCGAGGCAATGGGGATGCTGCCGCTGGTACGCACCGTGCTGACGATGAAGCCGCGCACGGTCCGCACCGCGCCGTGCCAGGAAATCGTATGGCAAGGCGATGAGATCGACCTTGCCCGCCTGCCGATCCAGACCTGCTGGCCGGGCGAACCGGCGCCGCTGATCACCTGGCCGCTGGTCGTGACCCAGGGCCCCGACCCCGATGGCGCGCGGGCCGACGACTACAATCTTGGCGTCTACCGGATGCAGGTCACCGGCCGAAACACGACCTTGATGCGCTGGCTGCGCCATCGCGGCGGGGCGCAGCAGCACGCCCGCTGGAAGAAGGAAAAATCGGCACCCCTGCCCGCCGCCGTGGTGCTGGGCGCCGATCCGGGAACGATCCTCGCCGCCGTCACCCCGATCCCGGACACGCTGTCGGAATATCAGTTCGCCGGGCTGCTGCGCGGCAAGAAGCTCGATCTGGTCGAATGCAAGACGATCCCGCTCAAGGTACCGGCCCAGGCCGAAATCGTGCTGGAAGGCGAGGTTTCGCTCGACGATTATGGCGATGAAGGCCCGTACGGCGATCACACCGGCTATTACAACGCGGTCGAACAATTCCCGGTATTCCGCATCAAGGCGATCACGATGCGCCGCGATCCAATCTATCTGAGCACCTTTACCGGCCGCCCGCCGGACGAACCCTCGGTGCTGGGCGAGGCGCTGAACGATGTCTTCGTGCCGCTGCTGCAACAGCAGTTCCCCGAAATCACCGATTTCTGGCTGCCGCCCGAGGGCTGTTCCTACCGCATCGCGGTGGTGTCGATCGTCAAAGCCTATCCCGGCCACGCCAAGCGCATCATGATGGGCATATGGTCGTATCTGCGCCAGTTCAGCTACACCAAATGGGTCATCGTCGTGGATGACGACATCGACGCGCGCGACTGGAAGGATGTGATGTGGGCGATATCGACCCGCATGGACCCGGCGCGCGACATCACCTTGATCGAGAATACGCCGATCGACTATCTGGATTTCGCCAGCCCGCACTCGGGCCTGGGCTCGAAGATCGGCCTCGATGCGACCAACAAATGGCCGCCCGAAACCAAACGCGAATGGGGCCGCGAGCTGCGCATGAGCGACACCGTGATAGACAAAGTCGACGCGATGTGGCGCGAATTGGGGCTGCCGGGCAGCGGCGACAGGATATGGAAGTAGCTGTTTTCCAATCCGTGGCCTAAAATGCCTCGTGAAAAGATAGAGGAAAACACATCGTGGCCAAACGAAACACAAGCGAAGCGATAAACACCAAGGAAGGCGAAATGGAATTCCGCGCCGCCGCCGCCAGTTACACCAAGCGCGCCACCAGATCGAAAGCGGCTGCCCGGGAAGCGCTAAAATCGGTCGGTATCATCACCAAATCCGGCAAGCTGACGGCGAAGTATAAGTAAGGCAGTCCGTGCACACCCTTTCATCGGCTTTCGTCCTTGGGTATCACGGGTGCGATACAGCCGTTGCCGAAAAGCTTTTAGCGGGCGGAGACTTTGCCGTCAGCACGAATGACTACGATTGGCTTGGGGATGGCGTTTATTTCTGGGAAGCGAACCCCAGGCGGGGATTGGATTATGCGCAAGAATTGGCCGGCCTCAAACGCGGACCGAAAATAAATCAGCCGACCGTGATTGGGGCAGTCCTCGACCTGGGGCTATGCCTTGACCTTACGACCAGCGCGGGCCTGAATCAGGTGCGTGTAGCGTATTCCCGTCTGCGGGACATCCATGTCGTGGCGGAAATAAAATTGCCGGAAAACAGCCCGGATAACCTGCGCAGGAACCTCGACTGCGCCGTGATCGGTTTGTTACACACAATGCGCGAGAATGAGAACCTTCCCCGCATAGATTCTGTCAAAGGTATCTTCGTGGAAGGCTCGCCGATTTACCCCGGTGCTGGATTCCACGACAAAACGCACAGCCAAATTTGCGTCCGCAATGCGGATTGCATCAAAGGCGTATTTCGCGTGCCCAATCGGTTCATCAGATAATTTTACGGAGCCTATGATGCAAACTCCACCAACCGTCGCCGATCCCGGCAGCGTCGAAGATCTTGCGCGGGATATTCGCGCCGGCGCATTGTCGCCGGTCGATCTGGTGCAGCGCTATCTGGACCGGATCGAGGCGGTCGATGGGCGGCTCGAAGCGTGGCGCGAAGTCGATGCCAAGGGTGCGCTGGCGGCGGCGCGGACGCTGGCGCAAGAGGCCCAAATAGGCAAAATTCGCGGCCCCCTGCATGGCGTTCCGGTCGGGGTGAAGGACATCATCGATGTCGCCGGATTGCCGACAAGGTGCAACAGCCAGTCGCGCGCCGATATCGCGCCGGCCTTGGCGGATGCGGAAATCGTGGCGGCGTTGCGGGTTGCCGGCGCCATCGTGCTGGGCAAGACGCACACCACCGAATTCGCCCTGCGCGACGTTTCGCCAGCGCGCAATCCGCATAATCCGGCCCACACGCCGGGCGGTTCCAGCAGCGGGTCCGGCGCCGCCGTGGCGGCCGGGATGGTCCCGGTAGCGCTCGGCACCCAGACCGCCGCTTCGGTCAACCGGCCAGCCGCCTATTGCGGTATCGCCGCCTTCAAGCCGAGCACCCGGCTGATCCCCGGCGGCGGGGTCGAGCCGCTATCCTATCTTTACGATACGGTCGGGTTTTACGGCAGCCGCGTCGCCGACGCGGCCGCCGTATTCGAGGCGATCTGCCCGACCCATGCGCGGCGCGCGCCGCCGGCGCCCGAATCCCTGAACATCGTCGTGCTGCGCGACCCGCTTATCGACAATTCGGACGGCGAAATCCTGCGCGCATTGGCGGCGGCGGCGGAACGGATCGCCGGTGCGGGGCATAAGGTGACGCGGCGCGCCTCGCCGGTCGCCTTTTCCGGCCTGCTGGAATCCCATAGGCAGACCATGATTTATGAAATCAGCCGCATCCGGCGCGCCTTTCTGGATCGACCGCAAGGCGCCATCGGCCCCAAGCTGCTGGACACCATTCGCCAAGGCCTGACCATTTCCGACGACGCCTATCTTGAGGCGCGCCGCGCGCTCGATGCCTGGCGCGACGAATTCTTCGCCGCCTTCGCTGGAACCGACGCCATCCTCTGGCCGGCGACGCCCAAAACCGCGCCCAAGGGGCTGGACTGGACCGGCGACGCCAGCTTCATCGCCCCCTGGACGGCGCTTGGCGGGCCAGTGGTCACCATGCCGGCAGGCAAATCGGCAAGTGGCATGCCGATCGGCTGCCTGCTGGCCGGCATGCCGGGCAGCGACTTCGCCTTCGCCGCCACGGCGCGGCGTCTTGCCGAAGCGGCGGAGGATAACGACAGCGTTTTTTAGTCCGCGATGTGGCCCAGGATCACCTCGGCGGCGAGTTCCGGGTGGGTCAGCGGCACCATATGGCCGCAGCCCTTCAGCGTCACCAGGGTGCAGTCCGGCATCGCGTCGGCGAGGATTTCGACCATCCGGCCATCGAATCCGGTCGCGTCTTGCGTCTTGACCGCCAAAGTCGGCGTCGCGATGGTGGCCAGTTCGGATGCTGGCGTCTGGTTCTTCATGTTGGATTTCAGATTGGCGACATGGCCCTGGGTCCGGTGCAGAAAATTGTCGCGGGTCTTTTGCGGATAGCCTTCCCAGGCACCGTCGCCATTGCGGAAATCGAGAAATATCTTCCAGGCCGTTTCCGGGCCACGCACTTCCACATTGTGCAAAAAGCCCTTCGCCATCGTGTAAAGATCGGCCAGGACATCGTCTTCGCCGGCATCCACCAGCAGGTTCAGCAGCATCGGTTCGATGATGACGAACCGGCGCACCAGATCCGGGTTTTGCAGCATCAGGCGCAACGCCGTGGTGCCGCCATAGGAATGGCCGACCAGATCGATCGAGGTGGCGCCGATGTCGCGCAGCACCGCGTGCAGCAGCGCCGCCTGGTCTTCATGGCGCAAGGTGTCCGGGTCGGGCCAGAAATCGGTGCGGCCATGACCGTAAAGATCCGGCGTGATGACCCGGTAGCGGCCGGTCAGATGCGGCAGCACGCCGCGCCATTGCGCGCCCGAACTGCCCGCCGCATGCATCAGGACCACGATATCGCCGGATCCCGCATCGCCATAATGGACGGTGGCGCCGTTGTATTGGAAAAGGGGCATGATTTCAGGATTCCATTATGGTGTCTTGCGCCGCGACCATAACGCCATCGGCCGCCTTCGCCGACACCCAAAACGCCGCATCGCCGGAATTTTCCGATATGCCAATCGTGTCTTCGCTAAGTCAATCGACGGCTTGACCCCATCCTTGCGGCGACCTAGTGTCGCGCCATGGTTATGCAATCGACCCAGGGGACGCTAGCGCGACTTACGCACCCGGCCGCTTGAGCGGACCGGGACCGTTTTTACGTTTGCGTCTACCCTGTTGAAAGATTGAATCATGATCCGTCATATTTCTGGCTCCCCTATAGGGCGTTTTGCGCACGGTCTTTTCGCACTGCCGCGACTTAGTTGCGGCTGCCGGCGCTGAGCGGCGCGCCGACGGTCGTATCCGCGCCGCATTCCCTGTTATTACCGGAATATCGCCGCGGCCCCTGAATTGCAGGGACTGGCGGACAGAGTGGAGAAGACAGATGCCCAACAAGATGCCCTATGATAAATACACGCCGTTCCCGCCGATCGATTTGCCGGACCGGCAATGGCCAGGCCGGACCATCGTCAAGGCGCCCAAATGGTGCAGCGTCGATCTGCGCGACGGCAACCAGGCGCTGATTTCGCCGATGGACAGCGAACGCAAGCGCCGCATGTTCACGACCCTGGTCGATATGGGATTCAAGGAAATCGAGGTCGGATTTCCGGCCGCCTCGCAGACCGATTTCGATTTCGTGCGCGCCCTGATCGAAGAAGATTTGATCCCGGACGACGTGGTAATCCAGGTGCTGACCCAGGCGCGCGAGGAATTGATCCGGCGCAGCTTCGAATCGCTGGAAGGCGCCAAACAGGCGATCATGCATCTCTACAACTCGACCTCGACCTTGCAACGCCGGGTCGTATTCGGCCTGGACAAGGACGGCATCACGGCCATCGCCGTCAACGCCGCGAAACTGATCAAGCAACTGGCGGCCCAGACCGATACCCGGATCCTGCATCAATATTCACCGGAAAGTTTCACCGGGACCGAACTCGACTATGCCATCGAGGTCTGCGAGGCGGTGATGGATGTTTATGAGCCGACGCCGGACAATCCGATCATTCTCAACCTGCCGGCCACGGTCGAGATGGCGACGCCGAATGTCTATGCCGACCAGATCGAATGGTTCAGCCGCACCATCAAAAACCGCGACTGCGTGATCTTGAGCCTGCATCCGCACAACGACCGCGGCACCGGGGTGGCCGCCGCCGAACTTGGCGTCATGGCCGGGGCCGACCGGGTCGAGGGCACGTTGTTCGGCAATGGGGAGCGCACCGGCAATGTCGATCTGATATCGCTTGGCATGAACCTGTTCTCGCAGGGCATCGACCCCGAACTGGATATGTCCGACATGGACGCCCTGGTCCGGGTCGCCGAACATTGCAACCAGTTGCCGGTGCATCCGCGCCACCCGTGGGGCGGCGAGTTGGTCTTCACGGCCTTTTCCGGGTCGCATCAGGACGCGATCAAGAAGGGCATCGCGGCGATGGCCGAAAGCAATAGCGGCATGTGGGAAGTCCCCTATCTGCCGATCGACCCGCAGGATGTTGGCCGGACCTACGAGGCGGTGATCCGCATCAACAGCCAGTCCGGCAAGGGCGGCGTCGCCTATATCCTGGAACAGGATTACGGCTTCGTGCTGCCCCGCCGGCTCCAGGTCGAGTTCAGCCAGGTAATCCAGGGCCTGGCCGAACGGACCGGCGACGAAATCCTGTCCGCCGATATCTGGGCCGCCTTCAAGGCGGAATATCTCGATGCGGCCACGCCGTTCGATTTCATCGAACACCGCACCGTGCCCGACGCCCACGCGTCCGAACGGCGCAACATGACCGCCACCCTGCGGATCGACGGCGTGGAAACCACTATCTCGGGCAAGGGCAACGGCCCGATCGACGCCTATGTCAACGCCCTGTCCGGTCATTGCGGCGTCAGTTTCCGGGTGGCCGATTACAGCGAACGCGCAATCGGCTCCGGAGCCGACGCCAGGGCGGTCGCCTATGTCGAGATCGAAACCCCGCAGGGGACATTATTCGGCGTCGGCGAACATCCCAATATCGTCACCGCCTCGCTGCGCGCGGTTACCGGCGCGCTCAACCGGGCGGTCCGGCTCGGTAAGGGAGTTGCCGGGAACGGCGCCGCCTGACGATGCTGTCGCAGCGGTTGCTTGGGAATCTGGAAGAAGGCTGGTTGCAGCCGACGCTGGCGGCGCTGTTTCAGGACTGGTGGTATCTGATCGTGCTGAGCGTGCTGGTCTCGACCGTCTTGTTGTGGATGGCGGGGCAGCTCATCAAAACCGACATGGAACTGCGGCGGGCCGTTCGGGCGATGGCGCAAGGGGGGGCAGGGAGGAAGCGGTGCAGAACATCGCCTATTTTCGGACCCGGCGCCGGGCCATCATCAGGCCGATCCTGCTTCTCGCGCTGGTTTTGTTCTTCGCCGCCTATCCGGTGCTGAAATCCTGGTACGGGCTGGAATAGCACGGGCCCACGACCTATAACCCGATGTCGGAATCAGAATTAGAGGCCCCCATGGAAAATGACGCCGCCCGTTCGCTGCTGGACGATTTGCTGGCCCGGGCCAAGGCGCTGGGCGCCGACGCCGCCGACGCGATGATCGTGAACAGCACCGCGCTGTCGCACGCAGACCGGTTGGGCAAGACGGAATTGCTGGAACGGTCCGAATCGCGCGATCTGGGCCTGCGGGTCTTCTTCGGCAAGCGCCAGGCCGTGGTGTCGTCGAACGATTGGAAAGCCGCAACCCTGGACGACTTGGTCGAACGCGCGGTGGCGATGGCCAAAGCGGTGCCGCAAGACCCGTATTGCGGCCTGGCCGATCCCGATCAGCTGTTTCGAGGCGCGGTGCTGGATCTCGACATCTTCGATCCCGGCGAACCGGCCGCAAAGACCCTGATCGAGCGCGCGCGGACCACCGAAGCGGCAGCGCGCGATGTGTCCGGCGTCACCAATTCCGAAGGGGCGGAAGCGTCGTGGTCCGGCACATCGGTCATGATCGCCGCCTCCAACGGGTTTTCCGGCGGCTACGCGATTTCGCGCCACGGTATCGGCGTGTCGGTGATTGCCGGCGAGGGGAGCGGCATGGAAAGCGATTACGAATTTTCCAGCGTCGTTCATGGCGATGACCTGGACGATCCGGCGTCGGTCGGCCGCGCCGCCGGCATGCGCGCGGTCAAGCGGCTCAACCCG
>PTKA01000379.1 GCA_002937525.1 Alphaproteobacteria bacterium MarineAlpha10_Bin3 | reverse complement strand
TGCGGTCGTCGTCGACCAGCCTCGCTTCCTCGACGGGGCGCGCGCATACCTTGCCCGCCACGACAGCTGCGGCGATGCGGTGTTCGACGCCGGCTGGAACGAGAAGGCGCTGGGCGACGCAATCGCCGTCACCGCCCGGATGTGCTTCATGCAACGGCTTGTCGAAGGGCACGGCTTTACCCAGATGCCGCGCGATAAAGCCAGGCAAAACGCCCGCAAACGGGTCGATCTGGGCTATGTCGATCTGTATCCGGAATTCGCCGATCGCAGCCAGGACGGGAAATAGCGCCATTGCCGATTACGATGTGATTGTCGTCGGCGCTGGCAATGCGGCCATGGCGGCGGCTTTGTCGGCGCGCGAGGCCGGCGCCGAAAAAGTCTTTGTGCTGGAAAAAGCGCCAAAGGACATGCGCGGCGGCAATACCCATTGGAGCGGCGGCATCTTTCGCTTCGCATTCGACCAACCGCGCGATATCGAGCCGCTGCTGCCCAACCTTGCGGCGGACTATCTGAATTTCTTCGACGGCGTGTCGCCCTATACGCAAGCCGATTTCAGGGCCGATCTGATGCGGGTCACGCGCGGGCGCAGCGATCCCGAATTGTCAAAATTACTGGTCTCGCAATCGCATGGCGCCGTGTTCTGGGCGCATGACCATTGCGGCGTGCCGATGGAACCGGCGATCACGATCGCCGGAGTCAAGGTGAACGGCGTCGTTATCTGGCCCAAGGGGGCAATCGTGCGCGCCCGTCGGGGCGACGCCAAAGCCGCAATTGCCGATAACCGCCGTGGTGACCCCGTGCCACGGCGATATCGACAGTTTCGGGTCCCACAGGATCTGGGCATCGTAATGGGTGTGTATATCGACGAAACCCGGCGCCACGATCGCGCCGTCGGCGTCGATGGTCTGCTTCGCGTAATCGGGCGCATCGCCAAGCGCCACGATCGTTCCATCGGTCACGCCGATATCGCCGCGATAGCGGGCGCGCCCGGTGCCGTCCACAATCGTGCCGCCGGCGATTTTAAGGTCGTACGCCAAACCTTGGCTCCTTTTCGTTACTGTACGTTCAATCCGTACAATTCAGAGACATTTTCCTACAGGATCCTCGCGCATTCATGGTCGGTCATGCCGGCGGTGTGTTCGGCCAGCATCTCCTGGCTCCAGGGCCAGGTGGCGTCGCTATGGGGGAAATCGTTGGCCCACATCAGCCGGTCGATATTCATATGGTCGCGAAGCGCAAAAGCGCTCCAGTCGTCCTGGAACGTCGTGTAGACGTTTTCCTTGAAATACACGCTTGGCAACTGCTCAAGCTCATCGCATTTCATCCAGTAACGATGCCGCTTATAGGCATGGTCCAGGCGGTACATATAGTGCGGCGCCCAGCCCGCATCGGCTTCGACGCAGACCAGTTTCAGTTTCGGGTGGCGCTGGAAAACGCCGCCGAAAATGAAGGTCCCGATGATGTCTTGGTTGCCCCGGATGATCGACAGGAAGGCGTTGATTTTCGGTCCCCGGTAGTCCTTCAGCGCGTCCTTGCGCGTGGTGAGGATGTGGAAGGAAAGCGGCAAATTCAGATCGACGGCGGCTTCGTAGAACGGGTCGTAGATCGGATGATGATAATCTTCGAGCTGCGGTTGCCCGACCAGCATCACACCCTTGAAGCCCATTTCCTTGGCCTGGCGCAACTCCTCGATGCCTTCTTCGGGCGAGGCCATGGTGATTTGCGGCATCCCGAACAGGCGGTTCGGCAAGCCGGCGCAAAATTCCTGGAGCCAGCGGTTATAGGCGTCGAAGCAGGCGCGCTTGTAGATGAAATCGGGATGATTGCAGAGCATCATGCCGACCGATGGATAGATGATTTCTGCCGCAACGCCGTCGCGGTCCTGATCGGCTTCGCGCGCCTTGGGGTCCCAGCCGCCGCGATGCAGTTCATCGAAGACGGCGCCGGTGGTACTCAATTCGGAGGGATCTTTTCCGGCGGCGGCGACAAGGCTCAACGGGATCGGCGTGTCCAGGCCATGGATCTTATAGATCTCGCCCAGCCGTTCATGTTTGACGATACGCGGTGCGGTGTCGCGAAATTTCGGGTCGATGTAGTCGATATAGCAATTTGGCGGTTCGGTGACATGCGAGTCTGCGGAAATCGGTTTCTTGGCCATTAAACTATCTCCCTGTATCCGCATGGTTCCAACTAACGATTGTTAGAATTATAGTATAATCCCCGAATATGGAAGTACGCAATCATCGCCGGATTGCCGCATATTGACCGAACGCAGGTTCGATAATAAACAAAGGCAGCGCGAAAAATTCCAAAACAGCCGCCCTCGCCGCTAAATCGGTCATCCAGGAGTTTCAAGTCAAAACATGCCTTCTTTTCAAGCCAAAACGCCATCCGCCAACGCTGTTCCCGCCGCCCAATATGACGCTATCATCATCGGGGCGGGCATGTCGGGCATGTATCAGCTATACCGTTTGCGCCTGCTTGGCATGTCGGTCCGGGTGTTCGAGAGCGGCGGCGATGTCGGCGGCACCTGGTACTGGAACCGCTATCCCGGCGCGCGGTTCGATTCAGAAAGCTACAGCTACGGCTATTCTTTTTCCGAAGAATTGCTGAAGGAGTGGGAGTGGCAGGAACATTTCTCCGCCCAGCCCGAAACCCTGCGCTATCTCAATTTCGTCGCCGATAAATTCGACCTGCGCAGCGATATCGAATTCAATTGCCGGGTCGCCAAGGCCGCCTATGACGAGGCGCTAAACTGCTGGACCATCGACATGGACGGCGGCGGGCGGGCGCGGGCGCGGTTCCTGATTACCGCCATCGGCCCCTTATCGGCACCGACGATGCCCAATATCGACGGCGTGGACAGTTTTCAAGGT
>PTKA01000378.1 GCA_002937525.1 Alphaproteobacteria bacterium MarineAlpha10_Bin3 | reverse complement strand
GTTTTAGCCTGTAGGCGACGGCAAAGACCGACCGGCATGGCGATTGGCCCCCGACTCGAATTCCGGCTGACCCAATCGCTGGTCATGACGCCGCAATTGCAGCAGGCGATCAAGCTGCTGCAACTGTCCAGTCTGGAACTGTCGGAATTCGTCGAAGGCGAACTCGAACAAAACCCGCTGCTGGAAAGCGACACCGGCCAGTCCGACAATCACCGCGAGGGCGACCGGGAATCCGATGCGCCGGTGCCTGAGGCCGAAATGCCGGTCGACGCCGAACCTGAAGTAACCGACACCGTCGAGCTGACCGACGCGCAGACTTTGCCGAGCGAGAGCGAAGCGCCGCTCGACGCCGATTACGGCAATGACTACGAACCCGATGGCGTCGTCAATGTCGCGGGCGATCCACCGGCCGCCTTTGCCGATATCGGCGGCAATCGCGGCCGCGGCGGTTCGCTGGAGGACGACCGCGACTTCGAGGCCACGATCGTGGCCGAGCAGACTTTGCGCGACTACCTGGCCGAGCAGATGACGGTCGATATCGAGGATCCGGTCGACCGCATGATCGGGGTTCACCTGATCGACATGCTGGACGATTCGGGCTGGCTTTCCGGCGATGTCAATGCGGTCGCGGTGGCGTTGAATTGCGACGGCGCGCGGGTCGATGCGATGCTCGAGCGGTTACAGAAATTCGATCCGCCGGGCATTTTTGCGCGCGACCTGCGGGAATGCCTCGCACTTCAGCTGCGCGAAAAAGACCGGCTCGATCCGGCAATGGCGGCGCTGCTCGACAATCTCGACCGGCTGGCCCGGCTGGACTACAAATATTTGCTGCGGGTCTGCGGCGTCGATGCCGATGACCTCGCCGATATGATCGATGAAATCCGCGCCCTCAACCCGAAGCCGGGCCTTGTCTTCGGGACCGAGGTGGCGCAAACGATCATTCCGGAAATTCTGATGCGCCCGAAGCCGGGTGGCGGATGGATTGTCGAACTCAATGCCGAAACCCTGCCGCGCGTTCTCGTGAACACGACCTATTACGCCGAAATCAGCAAGGGTGTGCAGACCAAGCGGGACAAGGAATTCATCGCCGAACGGTTCCAATCCGCCAGCTGGCTGGTCAAGTCGCTCGATCAGCGCGCCAACACCATTCTCAAGGTCTCGACTGAAATCGTGCGCCAGCAGCAGGCGTTTTTTCGCAACGGCGTCGATCATCTGCGTCCGCTGGTGCTGCGCGATATCGCCGAAGTCATCGAAATGCATGAAAGTACGGTGAGCCGGGTGACCACGAACAAGTACATGGCGACGCCGCGCGGCCTCTTTGAATTGAAGTATTTCTTTACCTCGGCCATCGCCAGCGCGGTTGGCGGGGCGGCGTATTCGGCGGAATCGGTGCGCCATCGCATCAAGGCGCTGATTGACCGGGAAACCGCCGATAGCGTGTGTTCCGATGACCGGATCGTCGAAATCCTACGCGACGGCGGTATCGATATCGCCCGGCGGACCGTTGCCAAGTATCGCGAGGCGTTGAAAATTCCATCTTCCATCCAACGCAAGCGCCTGTTGACCCAGTCGCTGCGCTGATGCGCCACCGCGCGAACCGCCAAACGGCGCGTTATTGACTCCTAAACCCGCCGTCATTATGTTGCCGCTCCTTGGCGGGTGGCCGGTATTAAGACGGTCGCCGTCACCATGGAAAATACAGTCGGGCCAACCCACAAATGCAGCTTTCCGTAAACGGTAAGCAGATCGATATTGGCGACGCCTTGCGCGGCCATATCGAAGATAGTCTGCCGTCCATTGTCACCAAATATTTCGAGAATCCGATCGAATCGCACGTCACCATGACGCGCGAAGGCCGGAAATTCAAAGCCGACATCAGCGTCCATGTCGGCAAGGGCATCCTGGTGCAGGGCCAGGGCAGTTCCGAGGACGCCTATGCCGCGTTCGATACCGCCGCCGTCCATGTCGCCAAGCGGCTGCGGCGCTACAAACGGCGGCTGCGCGACCATCACCGCGGCCGCGCCGAGCAGCCCGAAGCACAGATAGCGCAGCATTATGTCATTGAACCGCATAGCGACCTTGACGACTCGGCACCGGCGAACGACCAGCCGTTGATCGTGGCCGAGATGGCGGCGTCGATCGAAACGCTCACGGTCGGCGAAGCGGTCATGCGCATGGACCTTTCGGGGCAGCCGGCGCTGATGTTCCACAACAGCGCGCATGGCGGCGCCAACATGGTCTATGTCCGCGAGGACGGCAATATCGGCTGGATCGACCCGAAAGGAAATTCGGGGAAAACCGGGTGATGGAACTCGATAAACTGCTCGACCCAAAGCGGGTATTCCCCAATCTGCCGGCTTCCTCCAAGAAGCAGGCCCTGCAGGAACTGGCCAAACGGGCGGCGGTGGCAACCGGGAAACCGCAGCGGATTATCTTCGATGCATTGCTGGAACGCGAACGGCTGGGCACTACCGGCGTCGGCGGCGGTGTCGCCATTCCGCATGGCACGGTGCCGGGGCTGGACGGGCTCATCGGACTGTTCGCCCGGCTGGCGAAACCGGTCGATTTCGACGCTCCCGACGATCAGCCGGTGGATATGATCTTTCTGCTGCTGACGCCGGAAACATCGGGCGCCGGCCACCTCAAGGCCCTCGCGCGTATCTCCAGGCTGCTGCGCGACAAGGCCGCCTGTCAAAAGCTGCGCGATTGCGACGACCCCAAGGAACTCTTCGCGCTGCTCACCAATAAAATGCCCAGCCTGGCCGTTTAGGGTCGCGCGGGATTTTCCCTGGCGGCGATCCGCTCCGCGCGGGCGATCAGGCGCTGGGCCCGGATGACGACCGGGATATCGATCATCTTGCCGTCCAGCTCGAACGA
>PTKA01000377.1 GCA_002937525.1 Alphaproteobacteria bacterium MarineAlpha10_Bin3 | reverse complement strand
CGGTGGCAACAAGATAAGTGCGGTGCGCCACAGGCTTAGCATCAGGGGGGTGTCGTCCTTGATATAGGCAACGCGCGGGGCCGCCGATGGCCGGATCGTGCAATAGGCCATGATGTAGAGGATATAAAGACCGGCCAGAATCAGCCCCGGAAACAGCATCGCGGTAAACAGCTCGCCGATGCCAAGATCGGCGATTGTCGCCAATATCACCACAAGAACGGAAGGCGGAATGATCGATCCGAGCGATCCGCCGGCACAGATCGTGCCCGATATCAGGCCTTTGTCGTAGCCGTGACGCATCATTACCGGCACCGCCAGCATGCCCACGACCGTCTCGGTCGCGCCGACGACGCCACTCGACGCGGCGAACATCACGCATATCACGATCGTGCCAACCGCCAGGCCACCCGGCAGATGATGGGTCCAGCGATGGATTGTCTCGAACATGCCCTCGGCGATGCCCGAGCGTTGCAGCATCGCCCCCATGAAGATGAACAGCGGCACCGCCGCCAGGATATGCGAACTGCTCACTTCCTCGGCCCGTTGCGCGAACATCACGACCACGGCGCCGCCGAACTGGACTATGCCGAACACCAGCGCCACCGACATCAGCGCGAACGCGACCGGCACGCCAATAAAGATCACCGAAAGCAGTACCGGAAACATCAATAATGCCAGATCGAAAGTCATCGCGGTTCTGCGCGAAGATTAAAGGTGGCCCGGAAACTGCGGATTGCCTCGGCCAGGATCTGCAACGCAAAGAACGAAAAACCTATCGCGACAAAAAACCGCAACGGCCAAATGATCGGGTTCCAGGCCGACTCTCCGGTTGTCTCTCCGACAATAAATGCTTCGATTGCGACATTGAAGAGTTGCCAGGAAATCCAGCACGTGACCGGCATCATGAACCCGATATAGACGACACAATCGATTGCCGCCTGTGCACGCGGCGGCAGGAGCGCATAGATGAAATCGATCCGGACATGCTGGTTCTGCCGGGTCACATAGGCGATCCCGAAAATGAAATGAAGACCGGTGACCATATAGGCCAGCTCATAAGCCCAGAATGTCGGGAGGTCGAAAAAGGACCGCGCGATAACCTCGTAACCCATGATCAAGAGCAGCACAACGACCATGCTGGCGCTGACCATGGCCGAACGATAGGTCAGGCCGTCGATCAGCGCCAGCAACCGGCTCGCAAAATTCGATGTCATCTTTATGCGGCGCTCAGGATAGATTTGCCGCCCGCAACGATGCTCTTGGCCGCCTCTGGATACCGTGCGGCGCAAGCGGCCCGAATTCGAGAATGGGAATTTTGCATCACAACCTCGTCGGTTTTCGCCAACTGTGTTTTGCAACCGCAAACCGGCGCCAGCCGATGCCGTGCTATTGCCGCGCCCGGCGCCATGCTGCTACGTTAACGTCCGATTAGTGGGAACCCCAAGACCGGGCCACTGAGGCTACGGACGGTGGCATTCGAACACAAGCGTGAATGCGAACCATGAAACCAGCGTTGTAGAAGGAGCGAGTCATGAAGGACGGGATGAGGTTCGTTGACTGCGATATGCATATCATGGAGCCGGTGGATTTATTCGACCGCTATCTGGACAGCCGGTTCCGCGACCGGGTGACGCTTCCCGTTGGCGCGGATGGCCAACGGACGCGCGGCGTCATCGTCATTGACGGTCAACCGACGACGTACGATCACGACACCCAACAACACCGTAAACCGCATCGCAGCCGCGGACAAAGCGAGACTTCCCAGCCGTTGTCGGGTTCGCGGATGGCCGATAGCGGGCGGCTGGATTTCGCGATCGAGCGTAAATACGACGCCATTGCGCAAGTCATGGGCATGGAGCTGGAAGGGATCGACATCGCGGTTCTGTTTCCTACCATGGGTCTCAGCCTGCTGGCACGCGATAACATGGACCCAAGGCTGTCGCTGGCGCTTTGCGAAGCCTACAACAACTGGATCCACGAATTCTGCCAGCATAGCCCGGACCAGTTGAAGTTCTCGGCGATGCTGCCGCCGCATGACGTGAACCTGGCTTGCGCCGAACTGGTCCGCTGCGTCACCGAACTCGGCGCCGTCGGTTCCTTCGTGCGGCCCAACCTGGTCAACGGGCATTTCTGGCATTCGAATTACTGGAACCCGCTATTCGCGCTGCATGAGGAACTAGACGTCACACTCGGTTTTCACGAGGGTACGGGTGCTGCGTATTCGCATATGAACGAGCTGTATGGTGAAAACCGGTTCTACCGGCATGTCGCAAGCCACTGGATCGAGATGCAGCAGGCCTTGATCGCGATGCTGATCGCCGGCGTCTTTGAATTCTATCCCAAGCTGCGCGTCGGATTCCTGGAGGCGCAAAATTCCTGGGTGCCGGGCATCCTGACCCGCATTGAGTGGGATTATCCGCAATACCGCGATAGCCACGCGCCCTATCTTTCACTGACGCCAAAGGAATATTTCCAACGCAATTGCTGGGCGGCGGTTGAAGGCAGCGAGCCGGAAATCGCAGCGACCGCGAGCCAGATCGGGGCCGACCGGATGTGCATCTCGACCGACTATCCGCATTTCGATTCCAATTTCCCGAACGTGTCCAACAATCTGCTCAACAACGTACCCAAAGACATGGCGGCGCAAATATTCATGGGCGGGGCGCACCTTTACGATTTCAACGAAGAGCATTTCGCCAAGGCGGCCCTGGCGGCGGAAAAGTACCGCGCGGTCGCGGCCGAATAACAACCTGCAAAACCGGGGCATGCGGTGAAATCGGCGCTTTGCGACAGGCTGGGGTTTGAATTTCCCCTGTTCGCGTTCAGTCATTGCCGGATGTCGTCGCGGCGGTCACCAATGCGGGCGGGTTCGGTGTTCTGGGCGCC
>PTKA01000376.1 GCA_002937525.1 Alphaproteobacteria bacterium MarineAlpha10_Bin3 | reverse complement strand
GCTATTTCCTGATTCCGTTCGATAATTATATCGGCGACCGGCTGGTCCGGCATGGCTGGGGCGCGTCGTTCGGGGTCAGCGCCGCCGCCCGGCTCTATACGCCCGGCGCCAAGCGCTGGGACGACCAGGCGATCCATCCCAAGCTCACCTTGACCGGCGTCAAGCGCCGGTTGCAAACACCCATCATTCACTATCACGACCGCGACATCGCCGACATGATACAGCGTTTCAACCGCTACACCACGATGCAGGCGCGCGACCTGCGGGCGGCGGGCGATATCGGAACATTCCGCCATAATTTCCGGCGCATCTTCAGCCGGTTCTTCAAATGCTATGTCCAGCGCAAGGGCTACCGCGAAGGCCATTACGGCTTCCTGATCGGTCTGCTGGCCGGGCTGATGCCGATGATCGCCTATCTCAAGGCGCGGCTCGAAGACGATTAACGTTTCATATCGGCCAATATGGCGTCCAGCGCGAAGCGCGAGATTTTGTGGTCGGCATGGGTCTCGTCGATCAGCACGGTGAAAGCGCCGCCCAACGCCGCCGCCCGCCCGGCGACCGCCGGTGCGTAGAGCGTTGCCTTGGTGTTGTTGTAGCAGCAGCGGTCGTAGCGGTTGAAGATCTGCATCTGGCGCCGCCCCGCGCCGCTAGCGCCGAGGATGAACATATCGAGATAGCTGGCGGCGGCGAGCATCGGCGGATAATAGCTCGCCATGCCGTTCTGGATATCCTGTCCGCTGCGCAGATAGATCGGGTAGACGCCGGCGACCGGATAGCTGCGGCGAATTCGCGGATCGAGCGCCGCCGCGACCACCGCCACGAACCCGCCGGCGGAAAACCCGACCATATCGACCGACCGGTAAGCGAATTTTCCATGCATATAGTTGATCCCGGCGGCGACCGGTTCGAACTGATAGCGCAGCGGATTTTCGATCTTCTCCAAGTCGAAATGCAGATTGTATTGCGTGCCATCCGCCGCGCCGAAATAGGCGCTGTTGCCGCCATACGCCATCAGGTTGATCGCCAGCACGCCGTAGCCTTGCTCCAGAAACGCACCCAGAATATCGGGGACATCGCGGATCGCGCCAGCGAAGCCGTGATGATAAATCACCAGCCGGTTCATGGTTCGCGCCGCCGGTTGCAGATGATAGAGAAACGAGCGGATGCCATTGCCCATATCGACGGTGATGCGGTCGATCCGCGCCAGGTTCGGCAATGCGCGCAGGTCCGCATCGTCGATGCCGCGCTCAATCCTGGACGGCATCGCTGTGGCCGGAAACCCGCCGCCGCCCCAGATCGCTTTGATCAGCCGCGCGCGCGCGCCCGCAAGGTCGGCCGGGGTTTGGATGGCGATCAGCGAATTTGGGTCGGTCTGGCGGAACCGGGGGTCGATTTCGTCGTAAACATATTTGTCCGCCGCCTTGAGCCGCTTGTAGAGAACCCGGGTCGGGTCGTAATGGTGGATAAGAAAATCTACCCCGGCGGCCAGCGCCGACAGCGCAAGGGCGCCGTACAATATTTTCTTCAGATATCGCTGCATGGTTCCGGCCGCACTGTACGGCACAATTGACCGGGCGGCACGGTTCCGATAGAGGCTCTTTTTTCGTTTACGCTGCTTGGTGTTACCCAACGATGATTATTCTTGGCATCCATTCCGGCTATCACGACGCCGGGGCCTGCGTGTTCGACGATTACCGCATGCGCGCCGCGGTTTCCCTCGAACGGCTGACGCGGCGCAAGACCGATGGCGGCCGGATGCCATTCGAGGCCATCGACGAGTGTCTGCGGATTGCCGGGATCGAGCGCCGCGATGTCGATGCGGTCATGCTTGGCCGCGCTGCCTTTCCGTGGCGCTATTACCGCCATTTTCGCGGCGGACGCCTGATCGAGGGCCAGATCCGGGAGCTGATCGGCAAGGGCAAGCACAAGTCGATGGAGCGCGAATTGATCCGCGCCGGGCGCGGCGACGCCTTGAAGTTGTTCCGCCCCGGCCGCATGCTGGCTGAACTGGGGCTGCGCGGCGATGCTGCGGTGGGTTTCTTCAACCATCACCTGGCCCATGCCTTGCCGTGCCTGTTTCACACCGACTGGGATGACGCGCTGCTCTACACCTCCGATGGCGGCGGCGACAACGTCCAGTACAGCCACCGGATCTTCCGCGACGGCCGCCTGAAGACGCTGTATGGCGGCGACGAATGTTTGCTGGAGCCGATGCGCATCGACAGTCTTGGCCTGGCCTATGGCTATGCGACCCAGGCGCTGGGCTTCCGCATCAACCGCCATGAGGGCAAGCTGACCGGGCTGGCGGCCTATGGCGAGGCATCGGCGTATGACCAGCTGGCCGGGCATTTTTCGGTCGATGACGCGGGCCAGATCCGCAGCGATTTCGCCGACAACCCGGCGATGCGGCGTTTCATGTTCGATGTTGCCGCCGACATCCCGCGCGAGGATATGGCGGCGTCGATCCAGAAACTGCTGGAGGAGTTCACTTTGACCTCGGTGCGCAGGCTGCTGGCGCGCCACGGCGTGCGCCATCTTGGCCTTGCCGGCGGGGTGTTCGCCAATGTCAGCCTCAACCGCCGCCTGGCCGAGGAAACCGATATCGACGAGGTCTTCGTCTATCCAGCGATGACCGATCAGGGGCTTGGCGCCGGCGGCGTGCTGGCGTTCCTGCTGGAACGCGACGGCATGAAGGCCTGGCTGGGGCAGCGCCACCGGCTCGACCATCTGTATCTGGGCGGCGATTTCGGGTCCGGCATCGACGATGTGCTGGGCGCCGAATTCAAGCGCGTCTCGACGACCCCGGTCGAGACCAGCGCCGAATTGCTGGCCGCGAACCGCATCGTTGCGATCTTCACGACCGGTATGGAATACGGCCCGCGCGCGCTGGGCG
>PTKA01000375.1 GCA_002937525.1 Alphaproteobacteria bacterium MarineAlpha10_Bin3 | reverse complement strand
ACGCGCCGGTAGCCTACTCGATGAATTCTCGCCAAACGAATGTGCGAACTACCTCGTAAATTCAGGCTATGCGTCAACCTAATCAGATCCCGCTCTAGCTCATAGCGCGCCATCGCGCCGTCGTTTTTCAATCACGGCGTTTATAATGTCGTCCGGCGCCCGGTTGCTGATCCCGCTTGCTTCGCCGGCTATGAGTGCGGCGCGGATTGATTCAATGCCGGTTTCCCTTTCCCGGACTTTCCGGAGCGCATCGTTCACGACTTCGCTGTTGCTCCTGAATTCCTTGCTTTGGATTTTTTCAGCGATCCAGCGATGATTGGGCTCGCTAAGAGATATTGACCGTCTTGGCATTGTTTGGCCCTCTTGCGTTGATGGCGTGGTTCATAATCGCGCAATTTTGCACCATGGGCAAGGAGGCCATCATGCGCGCGAGCCTAGCCCCGCACCCCCATCTTGTAATTGTGGCGGCGTAACTCCAGCCGCGCAATCTGCTGGCGGTGGACTTCGTCGGGGCCGTCGGCAAAGCGCAAGGCGCGCATCCGCGACCACATATAGGCGAGCGGAAACTCCTGGCTCATCGCGCCGCCGCCATGCAGTTGCATGGCATGGTCGATGATTTTCAGCGCCATGTTGGGCGCCGCCACCTTGATCATGGCGATTTCCTGGCGCGCTTCCTTGTTGCCGACCGTGTCCATCATATAGGCGGCCTTGAGCACCAGCAGGCGGCACATTTCGATTTCAATGCGGGCCTGGGCGATGCGTTCCTGGGTGATGCCGCGGTCGGCCAGCTTCATGCCCCAGGTCGTGCGTTGCGTCGCCCGCCGGCACATCATTTCCAAGGCCCGTTCGGCAACGCCGATGATGCGCATGCAATGATGGATACGGCCCGGCCCGAGCCGGCCCTGGGCGATCTCGAATCCGCGGCCCTCGCCGAGCAATATATTGCTGGCCGGCACCCGGACATTCTCGAAGATGACTTCGCCATGGCCATGCGGCGCATCGTCGAAGCCCATCACGTTCAGCATCCGCACGACCTTGATGCCCGGCGTGTCGCGCGGCACCAAAACCATCGATTGCTGGCTGTAGGTCGGTGCGTCGGGATCGGTCTTGCCCATGACGATAAGGATGCGGCAGCGCGGATCGCCGATGCCCGAGGTCCACCATTTATGGCCGTCGATGACGTAGTCGTCGCCGTCGCGGGTGATTTTGGTTTCGATGTTGGTGGCGTCCGATGACGCCACGTTCGGTTCGGTCATGGCGAAGGCGGAGCGGATTTCGCCCTCCAGCAACGGGTCGAGCCATTGGCGCTGGTTTTCTTCGCTGGCGTAGCGGACCAGGGTTTCCATGTTGCCGGTATCGGGGGCGGAGCAGTTGAACACTTCGGAGCCCCAATTCACCCGGCCCATGATTTCGCACAGCGGCGCATATTCCATATTGGTGAGGCCCGCACCCCGGTCGCTTTCCGGCAGAAACAGGTTCCACAATCCTTCTTCCTTCGCCTTGGCCTTCAGTTCTTCGATGATCGGCACCGGCTTCCAGCGCGTATCGCCGGCGTCGATCTGTTCGTGATAGGTCACTTCGTTGGGGTAGATATGCGCCTCCATGAACGCCGTGACGCGGGCCTGCAATTCCCGGGTCCGGTCGGAATATTCGAAATCCATGGTGCGTTCTCCTCAAATTCCACGATGTGACTGTTTGCGCTACACTGGCAGGTGCAATCTAACATATGGTATCCCCGTGATCACTTTTGCTGGAGACGACGAATGACCGCACCCCAATCGCTTACCATCCGGCTGAACGCGGCCGATAATGTCGTGGTGTCGCGGGCGCAGTTGCTGCCGGGGACCATGATTGCCGAAGAAGGCATCGCCAGCATCGAACCAATCCCGACCAGCCATAAAATCGCCACCCAGCCGATCGCTTCGGGCGACGCGGTGCGCAAATACAACCAGATCATCGGCTTCGCGACAAAGGACATTGCGGTTGGCGCGCATGTCCATTTGCACAATGTCGCGGTCCGGGATTTCGCGCGCGATTACGACTATTGCGCCGAGATGCGCGACACCGAATTCGTTGCCGCACCAGCTTCCTTCCAGGGCTACAGCCGCGCCAACGGGCGGGTCGGCACGCGCAACTATATCGGCGTGCTGACCAGCGTGAACTGTTCGGCGACCGTGGCCCGCTACATCGCCGACGCCTTTCGCGGCGATGACCTGGGCGATTTTCCCAATGTCGACGGCGTGGTCGCGCTGGTGCATGGCACGGGCTGCGGCATGGCCGATTCAGGCGACGGCTACGCCAATCTGCAACGCACCTTGTGGGGCTATGCGCGCCATCCCAATTTCGCCGGCATCGTCATGGTCGGGCTGGGCTGCGAGGTGAACCAGATCGATTTTCTGCTTGAAGCCTATGGCATCGAACGGGGGCCGATGTTCCGCACGATGACGATCCAGGACGCCGGCGGGACCAAGCGTTCGGTCGACCGGGGCGTGGCCATGATCCGCGAAATGCTGCCCGAAGCCAACCGCATCGCCCGCGAGACCTTGCCGGTCAGCCATCTGACCCTGGCCTTGCAATGCGGCGGTTCGGACGCGTATTCGGGCATCACCGCCAACCCGTCGCTGGGTGCCGCGGTCGATCTTCTGGTGCGCCATGGCGGCACCGCGATCCTCAGCGAAACACCGGAAATCTACGGCGCCGAACATCTGCTGACCCGGCGTGCGGTGAGCCGCGAGGTCGGCGAAAAACTGATCGAGCGGATCCACTGGTGGGAAGCCTATACCAAGCGCAATGGCGGCGAGATGAACAACAATCCCTCGCCCGGCAACAAGGCCGGCGGCCTGACCACGATCCTGGAAAAATCGCTGGGCGCGGCGGCCAAGGGCGGCACCACCAATCTGTGCG
>PTKA01000374.1 GCA_002937525.1 Alphaproteobacteria bacterium MarineAlpha10_Bin3 | reverse complement strand
GGCATCACATTGGCGCGCGACTATGGTGGCCAGGGCGGCAGCCGGATCGAAGAAGTCATCTATAATCAGGAAGAAGCCAGGTTCGTGGTGCCGCGCGGCGTCTTTGAAATCGGCCTCGGCATGTGCATCCCGACCATGCTGACCTACGCCACGCAAGAACAAAAACAGCGTTATGCCGAGCCGGCTTTGCGCGGCGATGAAATCTGGTGCCAGATGTTCTCGGAACCGGCGGCCGGGTCGGATCTGGCGGGCTTGCGCACCCGCGCGGTGCGCGACGGTGACGACTGGATTATCAACGGCCAGAAAATCTGGATTTCGGGCGCGCATTTTTGCGATTTCGGCGTCATCGTCACCCGCAGCGATCCCAAGGCGCCCAAGCATAAGGGGCTGACTTATTTCTTTCTCGACATGAAATCGCCCGGCATCGAAATCCGCCGCATCAAGCAACTGTCCGGCCAGGCCAATTTCAACGAGGTCTTCTTTGCCGATGTCCGGGTGCCGGACGCCCAGCGCCTCGGCGATGTCGGCAATGGCTGGCGGGTCGCGCTTACCACCTTGATGAATGAGCGGCTGGCGGTCGGCGAACGCCCGGCGCCGGATTTCGACGAGATCTTCGCGCTGGCGCGCGAACTGGACCTGGAAGATGGCCCGGCCATCGCCGACCCGGCGGTGCGCGAGAAGCTGGCCGACTGGTACGTCAAGATGCAGGGTCTGCGGCTGACCCGCTTTCGCGCCATCACCGCCCTGTCGCGCGGCCAGGAACCCGGCCCCGAAGCCTCGATCACCAAGGTCGTCGCCGGCCGCAAACATCAGGAAATCGCCGAATTCGGCATGGATCTGATGGATATGGGCGGGGTTGGCGCGGACGCGCAATCGATGCCGATGCGCGCCCTTTTCCAGAATGCGCTGCTGTCCTCGCCGATGGGCCGTATCGCCGGCGGCACCGACGAAGTGCTGCGCAACATCATCGCCGAGCGGGTGCTTGGCCTGCCCGCCGACACCCGCATCGACAAGGACGTTCCCTTCGAGGAATTGCCGACCGGCGTAAAATAGACCAAGGGGCGGTCAGGGTCCGCCGCGCACGGATTGAATATCAGGAAAACCGGAGGACGACGAATGAGCGACTACCTTAAACCCTTGCCCCAGCCAACGCCGGAGACCCAGCCGTTCTGGGACGGCACCAAGGCGGGCGAACTCAAACTGCAACGCTGCGGCGATTGCAACCACGTCTATTTCCCGGCCCGGCCGTTCTGCCCGTCCTGTAGTTCGCGCAAGGTGGACTGGTTTACCGCCAGCGGCCGCGCCCGCCTGTACAGCTATGTCATTAATCACCGCGCCCCGCCGGGCTTTGAGGCGCCCTATGTGATCGCGGTGGTCGAGTTGGAAGAAGGCCCGCGCATGATGACCAATCTGATCGATTGTGCGCAAACCCCCGAAGCGATGATCCTGGACATGCCGCTCGAAGTGGCGTTCGAGAAGGCGAGCGACGATATATCCTTGCCGAAATTCCGGCCGGTTGCGGGGGTGCAATCATGAAACAGAAATCCGTAGCGGTCGTCGGCGCGTCCGAAACCACCGAACTCGGCAAGCTACCGCATCTGTCGCAGATTCAGTTGCACGCCGATGCGGCGTTGAACGCGATGCGCGATTGCGGCCTTACCGCCAAGGATATCGACGGCGTCGCCACCGCCGGGCAGACCCCGGTGGAAACCGCCCATTATCTGGGCATCACCCCGACCTGGGTCGATGGCACCGCCGTCGGCGGCTGTTCGTTCATGATCCATGTCCGCCATGCGGCGGCGGCGATCAACGAAGGGCTGTGCAATACGGTGTTGATTACCCACGGCGAAAGCGGCCGGTCGGGGATTGGCCGTAACCGGGTGGTGCCGGCGCCGTCCAGCCTGATCGGGCAGTTCGAATTTCCCTACGGGCCGATGGGCCCGCCGACCATGTTCCCGATGCCGGTGATGCGCTACATGAAAGAGAGGGGTGCCTCCCATGAGGATTTCGCCATGGTCGCGGTGATCCAGCGCGAATGGGCGGCGAAGAACCCGCGCGCGACGTTCCGCGACCCGATCAGCGTCGACGACGTGCTTGATTCACGCATGATCGCCTATCCCTTCCGGCTGCTGCAATGCTGCCTGGTGACCGATGGCGGCGGCGCGCTGATCCTCACTTCGGCCGAACGGGCGAAGGATTTTCCGACCAAGCCGGTCTATATCCTGGGCACCGGGGAAAGCGTTGAGTCGCCGATGATCTCGCAGATGAAGGATTACACTTCGTCCAGCGCGTTCCGGGTTTCCGGCGCCAAGGCGTTCGGCGAATCGGGCATCGGCCATAACGATGTCGATCACATTATGATCTACGACGCCTTCGCCCATCTGCCGATCTTCGGGCTGGAAGATCTGGGGTTCTGCAAACCGGGCGAGGCGGCCGGCTTCATCGCCGGCCGCAACACAGCGCCCGGCGGCACGCTGCCGCTCAACACCAATGGCGGCGGGTTGAGCTACGCCCATTCCGGCATGTACGGCATGTTCGCCTTGCAGGAAAGCGTGCGCCAGATGCGCGGCACCGCCCCGGCCCAGATCGAGGGCGCCAAGATATCGGTGTGCCACGGCGTCGGCGGCATGTTCTCCGCCAGCGGCACCATCGTCTTCAGCAACGAGGCGCCGTAAACCAAGGTAAATCCCGAGCGAACCGAACAGTTTCGCGACGACGAATTTGCTAAAAAATCAACCCGCGAACGCTTCGATCGCCTTCCAGTCGGGAAGCGGGCCGCCCGTGGGGTCGAAGGGTTGCAGGCAGACATGATCCGCGCCGGCCGCGTAATGGGCGTCGATCCGGGTGCGGATCGACGCCTCGTCGCCCCAGGCGACCATCGCGTCGAGGAACCGTTCCGAGCCCTGT
>PTKA01000373.1 GCA_002937525.1 Alphaproteobacteria bacterium MarineAlpha10_Bin3 | reverse complement strand
GCTGCGCAATCTTGGCTGCGATGCGGCCGTGCTGAGCGCGCCGGATTCGATCGCCTGGCTGTTGAACATTCGCGGCGGCGATGTGCCGCGCGCGCCGATGCCGTTATCCTTCGCCATCGCCCACGATAGCGGCGCGGTCGATCTGTTCGTCGATACAAGGAAATTGACGCCCGGCCTTGGCGAGCATCTGGGCAACGGCGTTTCGGTCAACGATATCGGGATGTTTTCCGCCGCTTTGCAGGCGCTGAACGGAAAGGTGGTCCGGGCCGATCCAGCCAGCACGGCGGCCCATATTTTCGATTGCCTGCGCGATGGCGGCGCCGATCTGTCGCCCGGCAACGACCCCTGCGCCCTGCCCAAGGCGTGCAAGAACGCTGTTGAAATCGCCGGGACCAAAGCCGCCCATAAGCGCGACGGCGCGGCGCTGACCCGCTTTCTGGCCTGGCTCGATGGAACCGCGCCGGCGGGCGGACTTGGCGAATTCGAGGCGGCCGAAAAACTCGCCGCCCTGCGCTTCGAGGACGGCCTGATCCGCGATCTGAGTTTCGATACGATTTCAGGTGCCGGGCCGAACGGCGCCATCGTTCACTACCGGGTATCGCGGCGTTCCTCGCGGATGCTGCAAGGCGGCGAACTTTACCTGGTCGATTCCGGCGCCCAATATCTCGACGGGACCACCGATGTCACCCGCACCATCGCCATCGGCGCGCCGAGCCCGGAGATGAAGGACCGCTTCACCCGGGTGCTGAAGGGACATATCGCCATTGCCACGGCGCGCTTTCCCGAAGGCACGACCGGGGCCCAGCTCGATACGCTGGCGCGGCGCGCATTGTGGGATATCGGGGTGGATTTCGACCATGGCACCGGGCACGGCGTCGGCAGCTATCTGAGCGTTCATGAAGGACCGCACCGCATTTCCAAGGCGCCAAGCACGGTCGCCTTGCAGGCGGGAATGATCGTTTCCAACGAACCCGGCTACTACAAAACAGGCGCTTACGGGATTCGCATCGAAAACCTGGTGACCGTGGTGCGGTGTAGCGCCTTGGCGGCGGCGGAGCGCAAGATGCTGGAATTCGAGACCCTGACCCTTGCCCCGATCGACCGCGCGCTGATCGAGCCGGGGTTGCTGGACGGGCCGGAAACCGCCTGGCTGGACGCCTATCACGCCGGCGTATACGCCCAGATCGCACCGCTCGTCGATGCCGCGACAGATGCCTGGTTGCAGCGGGCGACGCGCCCTATCGGCCGGTGAATTTCACGAAAATATGTTTTGCGCATCACGTTGACCAGATTAAAATCTTCGAACGAGATAATTCCTGTCTACTGTCCGGCGATTGAGTTGGAGCAAACCTGGCGTGCGTCAGACCGAAAACATCTACCGGGTCATGATCGACCGGATGCAGGACGGCCTGTACAGGGTCGAGGGTGAGCGATTCGTTTTCGTCAATCCAGCGCTGGCCGATTTGGTCGGCTTCGAGGTGGCGGAACTGGAAGGGCAGCCTTACCGCGCCATTTATGCGCCGGACAGCCTTGCCAGGATTGACGATTTTCACCGGCGCCGGGATGCCGGCCTGGACGTACCCAACCGGTATGAATCGGTATGTCTGCATAAAGATGGCGTCACGCGAATACCGGTCATCATAAATGTTGAACTTGTTACCCTGGGGGACGGCCGCATTGTCAGGATCGTGACAGTTACCGATATTACCGAGCGTGTCCGAGCCGAAGACGCATTACGCGCCAGCGAGCGGCAGCTTTCGGAAGCGCAGAGGATCGGACGAATCGGTCATTGGCGGGTCGATCCCAAGACCCACAAAATCGAATGTTCCGATGTATTTTTCGAAATATATGGCTGGGACCGCGCCCACATCACGCCAACCCTGGAGCGCGCCGTATCCTCGATACATCCCGATGACAGAACGCAGATGAATGCGCTGCGCAACGCCGCGGTCGAGGACCGGCGACCCTATAAATTTGTCACGCGAATCATCCGGTCCGATGGCGAAATCCGCTATCTGCGCGGTGAAGGGCAGCCCGAGTTCGACCGGAATGGCCAACTTTGCTCGATATTCGGGGTTAGCCAGGACATCACCGAACAAAGGAAAATCGAACAGGAACTGCTGCGCGAACGACACCGGGCGGTGAGTGCGAGCAATGCAAAGTCGGAATTTCTGGCGACCATCAGCCATGAAATACGCACCCCGTTAAACGCCATACTTGGGTTTTCGTAGATCATGGAGAACAATATCTTCGGTCCGCTCGGCAATGAGAAATATACCGAATATGTGCGCGATATTCGCGCCAGCGCATTCCATCTTCTCGATTTGGTCGGTGATATCCTCGACACTTCCGCGATCGAGTCCGGCGAATTTTCCCTGCCCCGGTCCAGCTTAAAGGTCGATGAGGTTATGCGGGAATGCATGAAGCTCATGCGCGTGCAAGCACTCAATGCCGGCGTCGAACTCGCGGCGAATTTTCGAGCCGGCTTGCCCTTGCTGCATGCCGACCGGCTCGCCATCAAGCAGATCGCAATCAATCTACTCGCCAACGCGGTGAAATTCACGCCCGAAGGCGGACGCATCGATATCGATCTTTCCGCAACCGGTAACACCTTTCTGATCTCGGTTGCCGATACCGGGAGCGGCATTCCCGAAGACGTGCTGCCCGACATCCTTCTGCCCTTCGACCGGGGCCGTCAGAACCCCCATGAAAGCAAGGAAGGCACCGGGCTTGGCCTGGCGATCGTGAATTCCCTGGTCGCCCTGCATGACGGAAAAATCGAAATCGAAAGCGTCGTCGGCGCGGGAACCACGGTTCGCGTCTGGCTCCCGCTGGACGGCTCCGGGGCGGCCTGACCCCGCCCTGGCGGAACGCCTTATACCAAGGAGCGCTATCCGTTCACGCCGTCGCTGCCGGC
>PTKA01000372.1 GCA_002937525.1 Alphaproteobacteria bacterium MarineAlpha10_Bin3 | reverse complement strand
GCTGCAGCCGGGCTGGGTGGGGGGGAAGCCGCCACGGCATTTCCAGCCGCCGGCGTGGCAAACCACCGATGCGCGCATTTCGCACATTTCACATTGCGGCCGGTTTCACCGAGAAGCTCCGCGTCCAGGTTAAATCGCGTCGTGCAGTTCGGGCAGCTAATGATCATGCGAGGAAGTCAGCCTCTTATACCAAAGAGCGGTGATGGCGGCTCATCGGGACGGCTTGCCAAATTCTTCGGCAAGGATCGTGCGGCGTGGCGATAACCTTGGAAAGTTGTCTCTCGGGGTCATTATCAACGCCCTTTGATATTAGGGATATATTTCGTTATACGAAGGTTAATCCGGCATGGCAAGGTGGCGGAACATTATACGATACGGTATGTTCTATGCCATTGTGGACATTACGGTCTTGGCGGTGTGACAGCGTGCGCGGGCCAGATTTTCCATTTCTGTTTACGGGGCCATTGGTATAGCGGCGTGGTTCGATTCGAAAATGTTGGTATGCGATACGGTGCCGGTCCCGAGATTTTGCGGGATGTCACCTTCTCGCTACCGCCTGCGTCCTTCCATTTTTTGACCGGCTCAAGCGGGGCTGGAAAATCCTCGCTGCTGCGGCTGATGTATCTGGCCCACCGTCCGAGCCGCGGCGTGGTCAAGCTGTTCGACCGCGATGTCACCACGATCCAGCGCAAGGCGCGGTCGGAAATGCGGCGCAAGATCGGTGTCATCTATCAGGATTTCCGGCTCCTCGACCATTTGTCGGTTTTCGACAATGTGGCGCTGCCCTTGCGTATCGCGGGTGCGGGCAAGAATCAGATTCGCACCCATGTCTCGGAACTTCTGAGTTGGGTGGGATTAGACGATTGCCTGGACGCTTCGCCTTCGACCCTGTCGGGCGGTGAACAGCAACGGGTCGCCATCGCCCGCGCCGTGATCGGCCGCCCCAGCCTGTTGCTGGCGGACGAACCGACCGGCAACGTCGATGACGCCATCGCGGTCCTGCTGCTGTACCTGTTCGAGGAACTCAACCGGACTGGAACCACCGTCGTCATCGCCACCCATAACGAAGCCCTGGTCGGACGCTTCAAGCATGATCAACTCCATCTCGACCAGGGCGGCATCGAATTCCGCCCCTATAGCGCCTAATATGTTCCGCGTTCACCGCGATCTGCCGCTGATGCGCGATCCCGCGATCCGCATCCTGCCCTGGATCGTCGGGCTCATGGTCTATCTGGCGACGATGACCCTGGCCGGCGCGCTACTCGTCTCCGGGCTGGCCACGCAATGGAGCGCCGGGTTGACGGGAACGCTGACCATCTACATTGCCGCGACCGAGGATCAGACCAGCCACGCGCTGGAAACCGAAGTCGAGAACGCCATTCGCCTGGCGCTGAAGACGCCCGGCGTGGCCACCGCGCGGGCGATGCCGCCGGACGCGGTTGCGGCGCTGCTGGCGCCGTGGCTTGGCGCCGACGCGGCCATCGCCGAACTGCCGCTGCCGCGCATCGTCGATGTCCGGCTGGCCGAAGATGGCGAAATCGACATCGCCGATTTCCGGCGGCGGCTCGAAGCCGACATTCCGGGGGCCGGGCTGGACGACCACCAACTCTGGCGCGACCGGCTGGTAACCTTCCTGCGCGCCATCGAAGCCATTGCCGGGGTGATGGTGGCTTTGATCGGCGTGACGACGCTTACGATGGTCGTTTTCGCCACCCGCAGCGGCCTTGCGGTGCATGGCGATACGATCGAAATACTGCACCTTATCGGCGCCCATGACGAATACATCGCCGGCCAGTTTCAGTCCCAGGCATTGTGGCTCGGCTTGAAGGGCGGGGCCGCCGGTTCGGCGACGGGCATCGGCAGCTTGCTCGGCCTCGCCTTTGCCGCAACCAACCTGGACAGCGGCTTGTTTCCGCTGTTCCTGTTCCAACCTTGGCATTGGCCGGTCCTGGCCACGGTCCCGCTGATCGCTGCTTTTATCGTGCGTCAAACCGCGCGGCGCACGGTGTTGCGCGCGCTCGACCGCATGCTCTAGCAATCGTTCGACATGCGAACCCGCAGCACCCTTCGATCGTATCGCCGCCGCACCAACCGGATTCGGTTCCTGACGGCGCTCCTGGTCGCGGCGGCCGCGTGGGGCGGCGGGTTCGGGATATTCCTGCAAATCATCCCGCGCGAAACTCCGCAACCGGGACGGGCGACCGATGCGGTCGTCGTTCTTACCGGCGGCAGCCTGCGGCTGGAGACCGGGCTGGCGCTGCTCGCCCGGGGGCGGGCCGCAAAACTGTTCGTCTCCGGCGTACACCGGGGCGTCGACGTCGAGGAGTTGTTGCGGATTTCGCGCCACTCGCCGGAATCGCTGGATTGCTGCATCGCATTGGGCTACACCGCCGACAACACGCGCGGCAACGCGCGCGAAACCGCCGCCTGGATGATGCGCGAACGCTTTGGCTCGCTCAGGCTGGTTACCGCAAACTACCATATGCCCCGAAGCCTTCAGGAATTTCGCGCCGCCATGCCCGATATAGCAATCGTTCCCCATCCCGTCTTTCCAGCCCATGTCCGGCTCGACGATTGGTGGCGCTGGCCGGGCACCGCCATGCTCCTGGTCAGCGAATACCACAAGCTGTTGCTTGCTGGCGCGCGGCGGCTGATCGCGGCGGACGGTCCAGTCCAGCCGGCGGCGCGCCGGACATGATCCGGTCGGTTGCGTTCGCCGCCATATTCTATGGCGTCACGGCTGTCGTCTCGGTCGTCTATCTGCCGCTTCTTATACTGCCAAGACGCGCATTTTCGCGGGTGGTGCGGTTATGGGTATGGCTGATTCTGGCCGCCGTGCGCTGGGTTCTGGGCATTCGCTACCAGCTGCGCGGGGTCGAAAACATACCCGATGGCCCGGCAATCTTCGCCTCCAAACCGGACAAGTTCCC
>PTKA01000371.1 GCA_002937525.1 Alphaproteobacteria bacterium MarineAlpha10_Bin3 | reverse complement strand
GTTCCTGGATCATTTCGACGGCGAGCTGGCCCGGCAAAGCGGCCAGACAAGCCGTTTTGGCTATGTCTATGACTATGTTGCCGGATGCCTGAGTTACAGCGCGTTGTTTCTGGCCCTGGGGATCGGGCTGCGCGACGGGTCGATCGGCGGCTGGTCGGTCTGGCTCGGTATCGTGGCCGCGCCGGTCATCCTGACGACGACATTGCTGGCGCTTCGGCTTGCCGATGGTGGCGACGACGAGGATTACCCGGTCTACGCCGGTTTCGAGCTTGAGGACGGAATTTATCTGATCGGCCCGATCATCTGGCTTGGCTGGATCGAACCGTTCTTCCTGGCCGGCGCAGCCGGGGTGCTGCTGTTCGGCGTATGGACGGTTTTGCGCGCCTTGAGGCCGGGCGCGCGGCGTGGTAGATAGCGCATGTAGAGTACATCCACTTGGAAATTCCCGATGGGCAAAAGACCGCTACAGGTTCTGCTTGCAAAACCGCGCGGGTTTTGCGCCGGCGTCGTGCGCGCGGTCGATATCGTCGAGCGGGCATTGGAGCTTTACGGCCGCCCGGTCTATGTCCGCCACGAAATCGTCCACAACAAACATGTCGTCGATAGCCTGAAGAACAAGGGCGCTGTTTTCGTCGAGGACGTCAAAGCGGTGCCGACCGGCGCGGTGACGATTTTCAGCGCCCATGGCGTTTCTCGCAAGGTCGAAAAAGACGCCCGGGGCCGCGAATTGCATGTCATCGACGCGACCTGCCCCCTGGTCAGCAAGGTACACAAGGAAGCGCAGCGCTATTCCGCCAACGGATACGAAATCGTGCTGATCGGCCACCGCGGCCACCCCGAAGTCGAAGGCACGATGGGGCAGGTTCCCGGCAAGGTCCATCTTGTCCATACCCTGGAAGACGTATCCAGGCTGGCGCCCAAAGACGCCGAAAAACTCGCCTATGTGACGCAGACCACCTTGAGCGTCGACGACACCCGCCATATCATCGACGCGCTGCGCAACCGCTTTCCCGATATCGTCGGACCGGACGTCAAGGACATCTGCTATGCGACCCAGAACCGGCAGAGCGTTGTGCGGAAAATGGTTGAAAATGCCGATGTCATTCTCGTCATCGGTGCGGATTACAGTTCGAATTCGAACCGGCTGCGCGAAATCGGCACCGAAGCCGGCGTCGCCAGCTATCTGCTGCCCGACGCGGCGGCGCTCGACCCGGCCTGGCTGGCGGAGGCAAAAATCGTCGGAGTTACCGCCGGCGCATCGGCGCCCGAAGAACTGGTTAAGGGTCTCATTCAACGCCTTGGCGAGCTGTTCGAAATCCGGGTTTCGGAACTCGAAACCGTCCCCGAAAACGTACAGTTCAAATTACCCCAGGAATTGACGGCACCGCGGAAGAGATTGAATTGAACCCGTGGTCCCCTTAATTCAGCAACTTCGGGTTGGCGCCTATGTCGTGGCGCAGCGGTTGCGGGGCACGCCGCGTTATCCGCTCGTTCTCATGCTGGAACCGCTTTTTCGGTGCAATCTCGCCTGCGCCGGCTGCGGGAAAATCGACTATCCGGACGAAATTCTCAATCGCCGCCTCAGCGTGGCGGATTGCATCGCGGCGGTCGAGGAATGCGGTGCGCCGATCGTCTCGATTCCCGGCGGCGAACCCCTCATTCACCGCGAAATCGGCGAGATCGTCGACGCCCTGGTGGCGCGCAAAAAATTCATCTATCTGTGCACCAACGCATTGCTGCTTGAAAAGAAACTGCATCTCTTCAAACCGAGCCCCTATCTGACCTTTTCGGTCCATCTTGACGGGCTGGAATTCGAACATGACCGGGCGGTCGATCAAAAAGGCGTCTTCAAAATCGCCACTTCGGCCATCGCCGCGGCGCGCGATGCCGGGTTCCGGGTCAATATCAACTGCACTTTGTTCGACGGCGCGGTTCCCGATGCGGTCGCCGAGTTTTTCGATTACTGCATGGAACTCGGTATCGAAGGCATCACCGTTTCGCCGGGATACGCCTATGAGCGCGCGCCCGACACCGAACATTTCCGGTCGCGCCGTAACACCAAGCAACTGTTCCGTGACATCTTCAAGCGGGGCCGGGGCAAGAAGTGGCGGTTCAGTCAATCGACATTGTTCCTCGACTTCCTCGCCGGCAACCAGGAATACAAATGCACCCCCTGGGGCAACCCGACGCGCAATATCTTCGGCTGGCAGCGCCCGTGCTATCTGCTCGGCGAAGGCTACGCGCCGAGCTACCGCGCGCTGATGGAGGAAACCGACTGGGACGCCTATGGCACCGGAAAGTACGAGAAATGCGCCGAATGCATGGTCCATTGCGGCTATGAAGCGACGGCGGTGATGGACACCATCGCCAATCCGCTGAAAGCCTTAAAAGTGTTTCTGAAGGGTCCGGAACTGGACGCGCCCATGGCGCCGGAAATATCCCTCGCCGGCCAGCGGCCCGCCGAATACATCTTCGATTCGAACGTGCAAAAAACCTTGAGCGAACTGCACGCCGAAGCGCAAACGCGCGCCCGCAGCGACGCCGCCTAGAAAATTAAATCAAACACCGGACAGAATCATTGGCGCGGCGCGCGCGAGGCTGCGGAGCGCCGCTTTGCTGTCGCCCGCCAGCCGGATAATTGCGGCGATTTGCGCCGGATGGACCAGCAGCCGGGCGAGCACGGCAAGCGGCCGGCGGCGGCCATCGGGGCCAATTCCCGCAAGCGCCGCGCTTGGTACGCTCCGGGCGGCGGGATCGGCGATGGCGCGCAGCACATATAGCGGCAGACCGGCGGCGGCCGCGGCGGCGGCAACCGCGTGGCTTTCCATATCGACGGCGATGGCGCCGGACACGGCGTGCAAGGCGGCTTTTGCCGCGACCGACATAACCGGCCCATCGACCCCCGCGATCCCCCCCGCAATGAAGCGCATTTC
>PTKA01000370.1 GCA_002937525.1 Alphaproteobacteria bacterium MarineAlpha10_Bin3 | reverse complement strand
ACCCATAATATCGTTGTCGGCAACGAGAAAGTCCATTCAGGAACTCCCCCGGCGCATCGGCTTTCGCGTCGCGCCGGGCTTCAGCGAGCGGGTGATATTCCGGGAACTGTTCCTGAAAGGGCTAACATTGCTGGATATGCGCCGGCCCGGCCTGGGCGTCCGCTTGAACATGTCGCATGTCGCCGCCCACCAGGAAGTTAGAATGCTGTTGCAGGCCATAGGCTTGCCCGCGCACAATGGCGCGGATACTGGAAATTCCTTGGGGTCGGACCCCATATAATAACCATGGCCAAGTTACCGACATCGACCGAAGACGACGTCACGCGTTTCCTCAAGCAGGTTTCCGAGACGACCGCGCCGCCGCGCCGCCACGGCAGCCGGGGGCGGCTTATATTCGCCCTGGACGCCACCGCCAGCCGGGAACCGAGTTGGGACCGCGCCTGCCAGATACAAGGCGACATGTTCACCGAAACAAGCCTGCTCGGGGGGCTTGCGGTTCAACTGCTCTACTATCGGGGCTATCGCCAATGCCGGGCCAGCAAATGGGCGATCAATCCGGACGAATTGCTGCGCTTCATGACCAGCGTGCGTTGTCTTGGCGGGGCCACGCAGATCGAGAAAATCCTGAAACACGCGATCAAGGAAAACACCAAGCAGGAGGTCAATGCGCTGATATTCATCGGTGACGCGATGGAAGAAAATATCGATCTTCTGTGCCACCAGGCCGGTGAACTGGGTCTTTTGAAGGTGCCGGTTTTCGCCTTTCACGAAGGCGGCGACCCGGTCGCCGAGCGCGCGTTCCGCCAGATCGCCCGGCTGTCGGGCGGCGTGTATTGCCGTTTCGATGCCAACAGCGCCCAGCAATTGCGGGATCTGCTGGCGGCGGTTGCCGTATACGCCGCCGGCGGCCGCCAGGCGATGCTGGATTATGGTCAACGCAAGGGGGGAGCCGCGCTGCGCCTGACGCACCAGCTTTCCGGTAAACGGTAGTGGCCATGCCGTGGCTGGTGCTTGGCGTTTCAATTGTAATCGGCGGAATCCTGGTCTTGCGCTGGTTCGTCGATGCCGATGTCAAGAAAGTGCTGCGCTTCGCGCGCTGGACCGGGATCGGTTTGGTTGTCCTGGCCAGTGTATTTCTGCTGATTTCCGGCCGGCTGGCCTGGCTCTGGGTCGTGGCCATGGGCGTGTTGCCCTGGATATCGCGGTTTCGCATGCTGCGCCGGGTTGTCCAGGCGGCGCGCGGCCCCCGCAGCGGCAACCAGTCCCGGGTCGAGACCCGCTTCGTGACCATGACGCTGGACCATGATAGCGGCGATATGGATGGCGAGGTGCGCGAGGGACCGTATGCAGGGCGGCGGTTGTCCGAGATGACGCTGGAAGATCTGATGGCGCTGTACCGCGCCGCGCGCGAGGCGGATGTGCAATCGGCGAGCGTGCTGGAATCCTATCTTGACCGGTTCCATGGCGATAGCTGGCGCGACGACGGCGACGCCGGTGGCGATGCCGGTGGCAATGCCGCTGGAGATGGTCCGATGACCAAGGCCGAAGCGTACCGGATACTCAACCTCGCGCCCGGCGCATCGAAGGCGGAAATCAACAAAAGCCATCGCGACCTGATGAAGAAAATGCACCCCGATCACGGCGGCTCGGATTATCTGGCGGCGAAAATTAACGAAGCCAAAGAGAAACTTCTCGGCGATTAAAGGATGCCGCTAGGCCGTTGCGGCCCGGACGCGGATATGGCAAACAAGCCTTTCGTTGGCCGAATTTTCACAGAAACCGGATATGCGCCAAACCATACGCAAAGCGATTTTCCCCGTCGGCGGCCTCGGCGTCCGCTTCCTGCCCGCGACCAAGGCGATGCCCAAGGAAATGCTGCCGATTGTCGACAAGCCATTGATCCAGTATGCGGTCGAGGAGGCGCAGGCTGCCGGAATCGAGCAATTCATTTTCGTCACCGGGCGTGGCAAGCATGCGATTGAGGACCATTTCGATATTTCCTTCGAATTGGACGCGATGCTGGAAGCCCGGGGTCAAGGGGCGGTTCTGGAATCCATTCGTCAATGGATACCAAGGCCAGGCCAGGTTACCTATACACGGCAGATGGAACCGCTCGGCCTTGGCCATGCGGTTTGGTGCGCCCGCGACCTGATCGGCAAAGACGAGCCGTTCGCAGTCCTTCTGGCCGATGATCTGGTGCAATCGAAAGTCCCGTGCCTGAAGCAGATGATCGATGTCCACGCGCAAACCGGCGGCAGCGTCGTTGCGGTCATGGATATTCCGCGTGAACACACCAATCGCTACGGTATCCTCGATATCGAGAGCGAGAGCGGAAATCTGGCGGTCATTCGTGGGCTGGTCGAAAAACCGGACCCGGCCGACGCGCCGTCCACGCTGTCGATCATCGGGCGCTATATTCTACAGCCTGAAATCTTCACCCATCTGGGCCGGCGGATAAAAGGCACCGGCGGTGAAATTCAACTCACCGACGCGATGGCGGCGACCCTTGGTTCGGGACCCTTCCATGGCCTGCGTTTCGAAGGGCGCCGCTTCGATTGTGGCGACAAGGCGGGGTTTCTTGAGGCGACGATCGCCTTCGCCCTTGCCCGCGACGATCTGGCGCCGGCCATGCGTGACATTCTAAAATCCTATGCGGACGCATAACGGCGGCGCCCGTCGGATTCCGGCCCACTAATTTCGAAGGAATTCCGTCATGCGCATCGCAATGATCGGCACCGGCTATGTCGGGCTTGTCTCCGGCGCCTGTTTTGCGAAATTCGGCGTCGAAGTGACCTGCGTCGACAAGGACGAAGCGAAAATCGAGCGGCTGAAGCGCGGCCAGATGCCGATTTACGAGCCAGGTCTGGACGCGCTGGTCAAGGACGGATTCGACAGCGGGCGCCTCACCGTCACCACCGGGCTTGCCGGCGCGGTCCGGT
>PTKA01000037.1 GCA_002937525.1 Alphaproteobacteria bacterium MarineAlpha10_Bin3 | reverse complement strand
TCTGCTGTCCCATTGCCATCGGCAAATCCCCTTCAAGCCAGGCCCCCAGAGAATCAGACGATGGCTCCTTCGTCCAGGGCAGACTTCGTCAACGGGCTGGTAAGCCCAACTTAACCGATCGGGAGAACGGAATGGACTGAAAATTGAGCGGTCCCCTATTGTTGGACGGTTTGGCGGCTTGTTTTAAGGTGAATTGCGCTGTCCGTTCACGCCGCTGGTCATCGGGGGCAGTGGTTTGCCGGGATGTCGGCCAACAGCAGGTCGGGAGTATCGCCGAACCGGCGCAGGTGAATTTGCCGGCCGTGGTTCGCGGTGCTACCGTTCGCGGCGTCCGGCGGCGTGCAAATGCATGGCGGCGGGATGATTTGCAGGGTTTTGTCGCGAGGGAAGCCAAATATGAGTGAACCGGAATTCGATGTCGTTGTTGTCGGCGCGGGCAATGCGGCACTTTGCGCGGCGATATCGGCGCGCCAGCACGGTGCGCGCGTGCTGGTGCTGGAAAAGGCGCCGGAGGAAGAAAAAGGCGGCAACTCGTATTTCACCGCCGGCGGGTTCCGGTTTTCCCATGACGGGCTGGACGATGTGCGCGAATGCGTGCTGGTCGATATGACCGACGACGAAGCCGGCCGGATGATCCTGCCGACCCACGACCGGCAATTTTTCTACGATACCTTGATGAAGGTCACGCATGGCCAGTCGAACGATGATTTGGCCTGGACGTTGATCGACAAATCGCGCGCGACCATGGCCTGGATGGTCGAAATCGGCGTGCGCTTCATTCCGATGTATGGCCGCCAATCCTATGAAGTGAACGGCAAGCAGCATTTCTATGGCGGGGTCAATATCGAGGCCGTGGGCGGTGGCGCCGGGCTGGTCGATTTCCTTCTGGCGCGCTGCGCCAAGCTCGGTATCGAAGTCCGTTACGGCACCGGCGCGGCCAAATTGCTGCAAGGCCAGGATTACGCCATCCACGGCCTGACCGTGCGCGGGCCCGAAGGCTATGGCGATATCGCCTGCGGCGCGGTGGTACTGGCCTGCGGCGGTTTTGAATCGAACCCGCAATGGCGCGTCCGCTATCTTGGGCCGGGCTGGGATCTGGCCCGCGTGCGCGGCACCCGGCACAATACCGGCGACGGCATCCAGATGGCGCTCGATATCGGCGCGGTGCCGTATGGCAACTGGTCGGGCTGCCATTCGGTTGGCTGGGATGTTTCGGCGCCGCCGTTCGGCGACCGCTGGGTTCTGGATAATTTCCAGAAACATTCCTACCCGCTCGGCATCATGGTCAATATGGACGGCGCGCGCTTTGTCGATGAAGGCGAGGATTACCGCAATCTGACCTATGTGCGTTTCGGCCGCGCGATCATGGATCAGCCGCAACGCATTGCGGTGCAGATATTCGACCAGAAAACCGTACACCGGCTGCGCGACGAGTACCGGATTCGCGAGGTCACCCGCGTCGTTGCCGACACGATAGAGGAACTCGCGGCCGGGCTGGAAATCGACCCGGCCAGGCTTTGCGCCACCATCGACGCCTATAACGCCGCCTGTCAGCCGGGCGACTACAACCCGGCAATCCTCGACGGCGTTGCGACGGCCGGGATCAGTCCGGCCAAAAGCAACTGGGCCTTGCCGATCGACAAGCCGCCCTATGAAGCCTTCGTGACCACCACCGGCGTCACCTTCACGTTCGGCGGCCTGAAGATCGACGACAAGAATGCGGTGCAGGATCTTGCCGACCGGCCGATTCCGGGTCTGTTCGCCGCCGGTGAGCTGGTCGGCGGCCTGTTTTACGAAAACTATCCCGGCGGCACCGGGCTGATGTCCGGGTCGGTATTCGGCAAGCTGGCCGGGCAACATGCCGCCGGCTATGCGGCCGCCCTGAAGGAAAATGCATGATGGCCAGCCCCCAGACCCAGCCAGCCTTGTCAAGCGAACCGGCAATCGCGGCAACCATCGCCGATTTCGCCCATGAACTGGAATGGAATGCGGTGCCGGCCGCAGTCCGGCATCGCGCCAAATTGCTGATACTCGATGCGCTGGGCATCGCCATGGCGGCGCACCGCTATCCGTTCGCAGCGGTGATTGGCGCCGGTCTGGCCGACTTGGCCGCGCTCGATGGCGTGGCGGGGAAATTTCATGTCATCGGATCGTCCGCCCGGCTACCGCTGCGCGATGCGATCGTCGCCAATGGCGCGCTGGTTCACGGCCTTGATTTCGACGATACCCATATGGCGTCGGTGGTCCACGCGACGGCCATATCGCTGCCGGTGGCGCTGAGCGTCGGCCAGGCGGTCGATGCCGATGGGCGCGCGGTGCTGGCGGCCTATCTGGCGGCCAGCGAGGTCGCCATCCGCATCGGATTGACGGCCAATTTCGGCTTTCACAACCACGGTTTGCACGCCACGGGCGTCGCCGGGCATTTCTCCTGCGCCGTGGCCGCCGGGCGATTGTTCGGGCTCGACGCCGCGGCCATCGCGACCGCCCAGGGCATTGCCGGCAGCACCGCCATGGCCAGCCAGGAGTTCGTCGCCGACGGCGCATGGAACAAACGCTTTCATCCCGGCTGGGCCGGCGTCGCCGGGGTCACCGCGGCCAAGCTGGCGCAAAACGGTTTCGTTGCGCCCGGCCTGCCCTATGAAGGGCGGTTCGGCCTGTTCGAATCGCTGCTGGGATCGGGTGAAACAGCCTATGACATCGCCCAGATGACGGCTGGGCTTGGCAGCCAATGGCAGACCGCGCAATCCGCGATCAAGCCGTTTCCGACCTGTCATTTCACCCATGCGCCGGCCGATTGCGCGCTTGCCTTGGCGCGCGAACATGACATTCAGCCGGACCAGATCGAAAGCATTTCGGTCGCCATCCCGGAAGGCACGATCCCGGTCATCGCCGAACCGCGCGACGCCAAATGCCACCCGGTCAGCGATTACGACGCCAAATTTAGCGTTCAGTTCATCGTCGCGGCGGCGCTGCACCGGCGCCGTTTCGGGCTGGCCGAACTGGACCGCGATTGTTTGACCGACCCCGATATCCTGGCCACCGCGGCGAAGGTCAGCCATGCCGCCGATCCGCAATCGCTGTTCCCGAAAGCCTATTCGGGCGGGGTCTCGATCGTTCTCAAATCCGGCGAGACCGTGATGCGCTACGATGCGGTCAATCGTGGCGCCGGCGACCGGGCGTTGAGCGAAGACGATGTCGTGGAAAAGTTCATCGGCAACGCCAGTTTGGTCGCCGACGTCAGGAAAGTCGAAGCGGTGCGCAAGGCGGTCATGGATATGGAAAACCAGACGGCGCGAAGCCTGCTGTCCGAATTGTGCGTTTGAACCCGCCGCCTTGATCGTCCGTTGATCCTCCGGCCCTCAAGGGGAAGGGACGATGAGCGATAACCCAGCGGCGCCCGATACGTCGTCCGCCGGCCTTGAGGAGTGGCGCGCGCTGGTGCGGCAATTCGAGGGGCGCGGCATGCTGCTGCGGGCCTATGATGCGGCATTGCGCGCCCTGGCGGAACATCCCGGCGATCCTTGGCTCCAGCACCGCGCCGTGCTGGCGCTCGGCCGCGCCGGCGCCACCGAAACCGCGATCGCCCGCTACGGCGAATACAAGCTCGCCGGCGCGGACGACGACGAGGATATCGCCGCCCTGGGCGCGCGGCTCAAGAAGGATCTGGTGTGGCTGGTGCGCGGCGAGGAACGCATCCATCATGCCGGCGCCGCGGCGCAAGCGTATGGGCGGGTCCATGCGCGCACCGGCGGATATTTTCCCGGCATCAACGCGGCAACGATGCAGCTCATCGCGGGCGAGCCCGGCGTTGCGCGCGACCTCGCCCGCGCCATTCTTGGCGAACTTGAACATTTGCCGCCCGCCGATGGCGAACAGGGCTATTACCGCGCTGCGACGCAAGCCGAAGCGCTGCTGCTGTGCGGCGATGGCGACGGTGCGCGCAAGGCGCTGCGCCGGGCGGTGGCATTGAGCGGCGATCTGGCGGCGCGCGCGACGACGCGCAAACAGTTGCGCCGGGTGTGCCGGGCGCTTGGTCTCGACACCGGCCTGCTCGATGAACTGGCGGCCTGGCGGGTGATCCATTTCACCGGGCATATGATTGCCGCTCCTGGCGTTGCGGGGCGGTTCCCGGCCACGGGCGAAGACAGCGCGGCGGCAAGGATCGCTGCTTATCTGGACCGAAACGATGCCGGTTTTGGCTATGGCTCGCTCGCCTGCGGCGCCGACACGCTGTTCGCCGAGGCGCTGCTCGAACGCGGCGGCGAACTCAATATCGTGCTGCCGTTCCGGTTCGACGAGTTCCTCGATATCTCGGTGCGCCGTGCCGGTTCCGGCTGGGAAGACCGGGTTCGGCTTTGCCTTGGCCGCGCGGCCACCGTCACCTACGCCACCGAGGACAGCTACCTTGGCGACGATGCGCTGTTCGCTTATGCCAGCCGGCTCGCCATGGGGCTGGCGGTGCTGCGCGGGCGTTATCTCGATGCGGTGGTCGAACAGGTGGCGTTATGGGACGGCGTCGCGGCGAAAGGAGCGGCCGGGACGGCGGCGGACGTCACCTTGTGGCGCGGCCTCGATCATCCGCAGACGATCCTTCCCTGCCCGGACGATGGCGCCGCCGCGCCGCCGGAATCGCCGCCATCGCTGCCATCGGCCGGGCGGGCCAACTGCGCCATGCTGTTCGGCGATATCAAGGGCTTTAGCAAGCTTGACGACCGCCAGCTTCCGGTTTTCGTGCGCGATGTGCTGGGCGCGATGGCGAATGTGCTCAAGGGTTATGCCGGCCCGCTTCGTTTCCGCAACACCTGGGGCGACGGCATCTATCTGGTGTTCGACGATCCGCACGCGGCGGCGCGCTGCGCGCTCGAACTGCAGGTGGCGGTGAGCGCGCTGCCGCTCGCCGAGCTTGGACTGCCCGGACATATCGCGCTTCGCCTCGGCGGCCATTTCGGGCCGGTATACGAAGATATCGACCCGATTGTCGGCGGGACCAATTTCTTTGGCGCGCATGTCAGCCGGGCGGCGCGCATCGAGCCGATCACGCCCGAGGGCTGCGTCTATGTCACCGAACATTTCGCCGCTGCGCTGGCGCTCGATGCGCGCGGCGCGTTCAGTTGCGACTATGTCGGCACCGTGCCGGCGGCCAAAGGGTACGGCGATCTTGCTATGTACCTGTTGCGGCGGTCCATGGCGTGATCGGCGCGTAGACGGCGAGCCCGTCGATTGCCGTCAGGCCGAGCCGGTCCACGCTTGGCGCGTCGCTCACGGCGAGGGCGCGGCGAACCGGACCGGCCGCCAAGCGCCGTTTTCAAGGATTGTTGCAGCGATATCATGGCCTATTACATGGAGGCGGGAACGGCCAAACCGGGCCGGCGTTCCAGCATGGAGGTGCAGAACTGGTTCTGGCGCGATACGGCGGCGGGGCGGGTGTTCCTGGACGTGCGCGAGAAATTGCGCGGCAGCGATGACGAGAAGCTGCGTTTCGTGGCCGAGCGGATATTGCTGCCCAAAACCCAGCACGGATGAACCGCCGGCTGGTTCCATCCGGCCGCCTCTTGTATGAATTGGCTATGCCCGCCGGATCGGCGTGGCGTCCTTAACGGCAATCGAAACATAGTTCAGGGAGAATAACCGTGCCCGGCGCATTACACGGAATACGCATTATCGACATTACAACCGTGCTTCTTGGTCCCTATGCGACCCAGATGCTGGGCGATATGGGCGCCGACATCATCAAGGTGGAAGCGCCGCCAACCGGCGACATCGCCCGCAATATGGGGACCGTCAAGAATGTCGATATGGGCGGTATCTTCCTCAACGCCAATCGCAACAAGCGTTCGCTTGCCCTGGACCTGAAGCGCGACGCGGCCAAGGAAATCTTGCGCCGCCTGATCCCGACGGCGGATGTTCTGGTCCACAATATGCGGCCGGCGGCCATCGCCAAGCTGGGTTTCGATTATGACGCGGTCCAGGCGATCAAGCCGGATATCGTCTATGTAGGCGCCTATGGCTTCGGCCAGGACGGGCCGTACCGCGCCAAACCAGCCTATGACGACGCCATTCAGGCGGCATCGGGACTGGCCAGCCTGTTCAAACGCCAGGACGGCGCTGCGCGCTACGTTCCGGCCACGATCGCCGACAAGGTCGTCGGCCTGACCCTGAGCCAGGCCATTGCCGTGGCCTTGCTGCACAAGGAACGAACCGGCGAGGGCCAGTTCGTCGAAGTGCCGATGCTGGAAACCATGGTGAGCTTCAATCTGGCGGAGCATCTGAACGGCGCCGCTTACAAGCCGCCAATCGGCACGATGGGCTATCAGCGGGTCACCACGGCCTCGCGCCGGCCGTTTCCGACCAAGGACGGCCATGTTTGCATCCTGCCCTACAGCGACCGGCACTGGCGGAGTTTTTTCACCGGGGTCGGCCGGCCCGAACTGATGGACGATGCCCGGTTTTCAACCTACCGCGCCCGCGTCGGCAGCGTTGACGATCTGTACGGTTTCATCGCCAGCGTGACGCCGCAAAAGACCACCAAGACCTGGCTGGATCTGTGCGATGAATGGCAGATTCCAGCGATGCCCATTGTCGATATCGACGATCTGATGGCGGATGAGCATCTGAAGGCGGTGGGCATGTTCGAGACCCATCAGCATCCCACCGAAGGCGAAACCGTCCTGGTGCGCCCGCCGGTGAATTTTTCCAAATCGCCCAGCTCGATCCGCCGCCACGCGCCGCGTTACGGCGAGCATGGGCCGGAAGTCCTGCGCGAACTCGGTTACGACGAAGGTGCGATTGCCGCCTTGTCGGCAAGCGGGGCGTTACTGGGCGGTTCCAGCAATAATTAGAATGTTGCGATCATGAACAGGCGGCGGAACGCGAACAGCGTCTTGCCGTCTGGCTCGGGCGGATAGGCGGCGCGGATTTTGTTCCGGTACAGGGCCTCCAGCGCGCCGCGCCACGGTTCGTCCAGGGGGTCGAGAAAGCGGGTCAGCCAGGTGCCTTTGGTATAGTCCGCCACCGGGTTGTCGCCGTCCAGGATCTGAAGATATTCGGTCTCCCAGATATCGAGAGTCCTGGCCAGCGGCGCCATCAGCCGCCGGTAGTAGGCCGGACCCTGGGTCGCGATCGTCGCCCAGACCGGTTCGAGTTTGGCGCGCCACGGGCCTTCGCGGATCGCGTCCAGGATCAGCCGGTGCGAGGGCGCTTCATAATTGCGCGGTATCTGCATGGCCAGAACCCCGCCGGGCGCAACATAGCCGGCCAGCCGGGGCAGCAGGGATTCGTGATCCGGCAGCCATTGCAGCGCCGCATTGGTGTAGATCACCGCATGGCGTTGGGCCGGGTTCCAGGCGCCGATATCGGTATTTTCATATGATTCGGTGGGGTTGGCCGCGCGGGCGCGTTCCAGCATCGCCGCCGAATTATCGAGGCCGACGATCGCCGCATCGCCCCAGCGCGCGCGCAGCAAAGGCGTGATGTTGCCGGGACCGCAGCCAAGATCGACCACCGATCTTGGCGCTTCCAGCGCAATGCGGGCCAGCAGATCGACCGCCGGCTGCATTCGCGGTCCAGCGAAGGCCAGATACTGACCGGGGTTCCATGCCATGGGAAATCGCGATTGCGTGGTTGCGGTAAGGCCAGCGATGCGATTACCGTAGCGCATATGACGCGTTCAGTCGAAACCCCGCCGGGTGGTGCTGCCCATGGCCTCGCCATCCAGGGATTATCCTTCATCGCCGAGGACATGGACCGGCTTGGCCAGTTCCTGGCGTTGAGCGGTTTCGGTCCGGCCGAATTACGGGCGCGGGCGGGAGACCCGGCGTTTCTGGGCGGGGTGCTTGATTTCCTGCTCTCGGACGAGGCGCTAGTCGTCGCTTTCGCCGACTGGGCGGCGGTCGATCCGGCGTCGGTTCTGGCGCTGCGCCAAAAACTGCCCGGCGGCAGCATCGAATGATTCGCGGGTGTTTCAACGCTTCAGAACGGCCACGATTTCGACATGCGGCGACCAGGGGAATTGGTCGATCGGCAGCACCGATTCGAGACGGTACCCGCCATCGGCGATAAGCCGGAGGTCCCGCGCCAGGGTCGCTGGATTGCAGGACACGGCGATCACCATGGCGGCCGGCGCGCGCGCGATTGCGGCGGCCTGCGATCTTGCCCCGGCGCGCGGCGGGTCGAAGACGATGGTGTCGAACGCCGCCAGCTCGGTTTCGTTCAGGGGATTGCGGGCGAGGTCCCGGCAATGGGTGGTAACCGGCCGGCCGGCGGCGGCGCGGCGCATGGCGGCGACCATCGCCTGGGTTCCTTCATAGGCGTGGACCGGGGCGATGCCGGACAACGGAAAGGTGAGCGTGCCGCAACCGGCATAGAGATCGGCGATCCGCGTCGCCTTGGCGATGGCCCCGGTTACCGCGCCGACGATGGCGTTTTCGCCCTCCAGGCTGGGTTGCAGGAAGGCGTCGAGGGGCAGATCGACCGAGGCCGAACCGAAGGCGGCCCGGGGCTGGCGGCGCGCCGCCAGGGGTTCGGCGCCCTGGCCGCTGTCCCAGGCGAGACGGGCGATATCGTGCGCGTCGGCGAAGGCGGCCAGGCGCTCGCGGTCGTCCAGCGTGGGTTCGTCGTTCGCGGCTGGGCGGAACGCTATGTCGAGGCCGCTATCGGTCTCGGTTACCGAAATTTCCGCGTTCCGGCCGAGCGCGCCGATGGTTTGCGAGAACGCCCGGAGCGGCGCGATGAGGGCGGCGATTGCCGGCCGGATGGCGGGACATTCGGCGATGTCGACGACCGAATGGCTGCGCGGCGCGCGGAAGCCGAAG
>PTKA01000369.1 GCA_002937525.1 Alphaproteobacteria bacterium MarineAlpha10_Bin3 | reverse complement strand
ACCCTCAGCCACTGCAAAAATAGCACTGAAAACCGTTGAAGCCCATAACAATGAGGAAAACATCGCCGCATCGGCATTTTCCCTCATCTCCTGAACAACTCTGCCGACAGTGGTTTCAAGCCCTAATCCTTTAGAGAGAATAAACAAGCCAAGAATCAGGGGCAATGCGCCGATGACAATGCCGCCGGGCTGCATCGAGATCGTCATAATTTCCCCGCCACGCAGTCGAGAAATATCCGCTTCAGCACCGCCTTGTCGAGCCGCGCCGGGTTGGTGGCGGCCGTGGGGTCGATAAGGGCGCTTTGGGCGACCCGGTCGGCGTCGCCGCCGGTCACGCCGATATCGCCAAAGCAATGCGGAATGTCGAGCGTGCGGCGCAGATCGAGCAGCCATGCCTGGACCCCGTCGAACGAAGGATCGTCAAGGCCAAGAACGCGCCCCAGCCGGACCATCTTATCGGCGATGGCCGGCCGGTTGTATTTCAGCACATAGGGCAGCAGAATTGCGTTGGCCAGGCCGTGATGCACGCCGTGATGGGCGCTGACCGGGTGGCTGATCGCATGGACCGCGCCCAGCCCTTTTTGAAACGCCGTCGCCCCCATCGACGCCGCGACCATCATATGCGCCCGCGCCGCCAGATCGCCGCCGTCGCGGTACGCCGCCGGTAGCCAATCGCGCACCAGCCGCAATCCTTCCAGCGCGATGCCATCGGCAATCGGATGAAAGGCCGGCGCACAGAACGCTTCGAGGCAATGGGCCAGCGCATCCATGCCGGTCGCCGCCGTGACGCCCTTGGGCAAGCCCAGGGTCAGGTGCGGGTCGGCGATCACGATGGCGGGCATCATGGAGGGGTGAAAGATGACCTTCTTGGTCATCGTTGCTTCGTCCAGGATGACCGAAGCGCGGCCAACCTCGGACCCGGTGCCGGCGGTTGTCGGCACCGCCACGACCGGGATCGCCCGGTCCACGGCGATGCGTTTCCAGTTGTCGCCGATATCTTCGAAATCCCACAGCGGCCGGTCCTGGACGGCCATCAGCGCGATGGTCTTGGCCGCGTCGATGGCGCTGCCGCCGCCAAACGCGATCACGCCGTCATGGCCGCCATTGCGGTAGGCCGCGACGCCGTCGACGACATTGGCGCCAACCGGATTGCCCTGGATATCGGCGAACTTTCCGGTCGGCAGCCCGGCGGCCGCATTCGATTTCAGCGCCGAGCGCACCATCGGCAGCGCCGCCAGTCCCGGATCGGTGACCAGCAGCGGTCGGGCCATGCCGAGCGACCGGCAGGCGTCGGCAAGTTCGCCGATACGGCCGGGGCCGAAGCGGATTGCGGTCGGATAGGACCAGTCGCCGCGCAAATCCTTTGGCAGGATCATGCCGCTCAGCCCCGTTCGAACAGGCGGCGGCGTTCGAAATCGGTGACATGGCGGTCGCTTTCCGCCTGTTCCCAGCGCGCCGCGTGCAGATAATGGTCGATTACATCGTCGCCGAACGCGGCGCGCATCGCTTGCGAGCGGTCCAGTTCGGCCATGGCGTCGCGCAAGGTTTTGGGAATTTCCTGCCCCTCGCCACTGCTATACAGATCGCCGGTGATCAGCGGCGGCGGGTCGAGGGCGTTTTCGATCCCGTGCAACCCGGCGGCGATGGTCGCGGCAAAGGCGAGATAGGGGTTGCAGTCGGCGCCCGGTATCCGGCATTCCAGCCGCAGCCCCGGCCCGGCCCCGACCAGACGAAAGCCCGCCGTGCGGTTGTCGTCGCTCCACGCGATGCGGGTCGGGGCGAAGGTGCCGGACACGAAGCGCTTATAGGCGTTGACGCTGGGGGCGAAGAACAAAGTCATGGCCGGGCTCATCGCCAGCTGCCCGGCCGACCAGTGGCGAAAGCGCGCCGACAATCCGCCATCGGCATCGGCGCAGAGCGGCGCGCTGGTTTTTGCGTCCCAGATCGAAGCATGGATATGGCACGAATTGCCGGCCAGGTCGGTGCTCCATTTGGCCATGAAGGTGACTGATTTTCCCTGCGCCCAGGCGATTTCCTTGACCCCGTTCTTGTAGATGATGTGCCGGTCGGCCATTTCCATCGCGTCGGCATAGCGCAGATTGATTTCGGCCTGTCCCGGCCCCCATTCGCCCTTGGAGAACTCGATTGGAATGGCGGCCCCTTCCATGCCGTTGCGGATCGCGCGGATCAGCCCTTCTTCCTTGGTGGTCTGGAAGATGTGGTAGTCCTCGATATAGGAACCGGCCGCGCGCAGGTCGCGGTAGCCCTTGTCCGAGGCCGCCTCGAAACTGTCGTCGAAGATGTAGAATTCAAGCTCGGAGCCGATTTTGACCTCAAGCCCCCGCGCCCGCGCCCGTTCGATCTGCCGGGCCAGGATGGCGCGCGGGCTATGCGCCAGCGCCTTGCCCTGGCGATCGACGCAATCGCCCAGCACCAGGGCGGTCGCTTCAAGCCAGGGAATGCGCCGCAACGTGGTCATGTCGGGCCGCACACCGAATAGCGACTGCGCCCCCCCGCGCGCCACGCGGAACCCGGTCATCACCTCATCGAAAATCAGCAGGGCGCCGGCGTTTTTCGTCTCCCGCTCCAGCACTTCGATAAATCCCTCATCGGGGGGGACCAGGCCCATGTTGCCGCCCACGGGCTCGATGATCACCCCGGCAATTTTTTTCCCCTCGGCCCTGAAAAGGTTTTCCGCCGCCCCGGCGTCGTTGTAGGGAAGCGTGATCGTGTTGCGCGCATAATCTTCCGGAACGCCCGCGCTGTCCGGAATGCCGAACGTGGCGCCGCCGCTCCCCGCCTTGACGAGCAAGCCGTCTGCGTGGCCGTGGTAGCATCCCTCGAATTTGACGATGAGATCGCGGCCGGTGAAGCCCCGGGCCACCCGGATGGCCGACATCGTGGCCTCAGTCCCCGAGTTGACTAAGCGGAGAAGCTCCATTGATGGATA
>PTKA01000368.1 GCA_002937525.1 Alphaproteobacteria bacterium MarineAlpha10_Bin3 | reverse complement strand
AAACAGCAGCCCGCCCAGCGTTTCGGGTTTCTCGGCCCGTTCCTCTTCGGTCAGGACCGGGCCGACCGCTTCCTCGAACTGTTCGACCGGCAGGCGCGCATCGGCGATCAGGGACCCTTGCGGACCCGGCACCAGTTGTGGGCCGGTATCGACATCGTGTTCGTCTTCGATTTCGCCGACGATCTGCTCGACCAGATCCTCGATCGTAATCAGACCGTCGATGCCGCCATATTCATCGACGACCAGCGCCATATGAAGATGGGTCATCTGCATCTGAAGCAGCAGGTCCAGGACCGGCATCGTCGGCGAAACGAACAGAATCTTGCGCAGGATGCGGCGCAGGCTGAAGGTGGCGCCCTTGCCCATTTCGGTGAGGACATCCTTGATATGCACCATCCCGATAACGTCATCCAGGGTTTCACGGTAGACCGGCACGCGGGAATGGGCGTCGGCATTGATCTGGGCGACCAGATCGTCCAGCGACGTATTGACGTCGACGGCGCCGATATCGGCGCGTGGCACCATGACGTCATGCGCGCTAAGACCACCGAGCATGAGGATATTGGCGATCAAGGCGCGTTCGCCCGGGTCGATTGAGTCGACGCGTTCCTCGTGCTCTTCAATCAACTCCTCGAAGGAATCGCGCAGCGTCGGATCGGCGTTTTTTGGGGTTCGCCACGCCAGCAACCGGCCCAGCAGTCCGGGCCGCCGGTCGGTTTCTTTCGTGGGCTCGACCGCGCCATCGCCGGAATCTGAAATGCTGTGGTCGTTCACCCGCCTTGCTCCACGCCGGGCGAGATGTCGAGGAAGGGATCGGCGATGCCGAGTTCGGCCAGAATGGCGGTCTCCAGCGCTTCCATCGCCACCGCGTCGGCATCGCCTTGATGGTCATGGCCCAGCAGGTGCAGCAAGCCATGCACGCAAAGATGCGCTGCGTGATCGGGCACGCTCTTGCCCTGTTCGCGTGCTTCGCGGGCAACGGTTTCGTAGGCCAGGACAATATCGCCCAGCAGGCGCGGCGCAATGTCCGGGCCGGTCTCGCCGCCGGCGGGGAAAGACAGCACATTGGTCGCCTTGTCGTGGCCGCGATAGGCGGCGTTGAGCCGGCGAACCAGCGCATCGTCACCCAACACGATGCTCACTTCGGCCTCCCGCGCACCGCTTCCGGCATCGCGCCATGCCGCGCGTACCGCGCGGCGCGCGACCTCGTCGATGGCGTCCGGGGCATCGCGCCACCCGCCGGCCTGAATATCGACATCGATGGTGAGCGGTCCGGTCATTGCCCCTGGTTTTCAGGAATCTGGGCGGCATCATAGGCGCGGATGATCCGCGCCACGAGCGGCGGCCGCACCACGTCTTCGGCGCTGAAATGGACGAATTCGATGCCGGACACGCCGGCCAGCGTCTCCAGCGCATCGCGCAGGCCCGGCCGCGTTCCAGGCGGCAAATCGACCTGACTGAGGTCGCCGGTGACGACCATGCGGCTGTTTTCGCCAAGCCGGGTCAGAAACATTTTCATCTGTGTCGGCGTGGTGTTCTGGGCTTCGTCCAGGATGACAAAGGCGTTCGAAAGGGTACGGCCGCGCATGAAGGCGAGCGGGGCGACCTCGAAATCGCCGCTGGCCAGGCGCCGCACCACCTGCTCGGCGGGAAGCGCATCGTTCAGCGCATCGAACAGCGGGCGCAGATAGGGGTCGATTTTTTCCTGCAAATCGCCCGGCAGGAAACCCAGGCGCTCGCCGGCTTCGACCGCCGGCCGGGAAAGGACGATGCGGTCGACCTTGCCGGCGGTGAACATCTCGACCGCGGCGCAAACCGCAAGATAGGTTTTTCCGGTGCCGGCCGGTCCGAGCGCAAACACCATGTCGGATTTCTGCATCGCCTGGATGTAGCGGGTCTGCGCCGCCGAACGCGCCGTCACCCGTTTGCGGCGCAAATTTATCAACGCGCGCTCACCGACGCCGCGCGCCATGCGCATCGCCGCATCGACATCGCCTTCGTTGACCGCCTCGCCGCCCTTCACCTGTTCGTACAGCCGGCGCAATGCGGTTCGCGCCGCATCCGTGGCGTCGACGGGTCCGGCGATCGAGACATGATTGCCGCGCCCGACCAGCGATACGCCGAGCTGCTGTTCGATACGAACCAGGTGCTTGTCATGCGCGCCGAACAGAACCGGCAACAGGGTATTGTCCTCGAATTGAATATGGACCGATGTGGCGTCGTCGGCCGGATGGAAACTGTTCAAGCGGACACCCCCTCCTGGACGCCGTGCGCGCCGGCAATTTCTTGCGTCACCACGTCGCCGCCCAGGCTGTTGTTGTGGATCGATACGATACGGCACTCGACAACCGTGCCGATCAGACGGTCGGGCGCATAGACATGCACCGATTGCATATAGGGTGAGCGGCCGATCAACTGACCGGGTTTCCGGCCGGTGCGTTCCAGCAGAATCGGCATCGTTGCGCCCCGGTGCGACCGGTTGAAGGCATCCTGCTGCGCGCGGATCAATTGCTGCAAGGTCTGGAGGCGGGAATCCTTGACGTCTTCGGGCACTTGTTCCTCGGCTGCCGCCGGGGTGCCTGGCCGGGGGCTGTATTTGAACGAATAGGCCTGTGCGTAACCGACGCTGCGAACCAGCCGCAGGGTATCCGCGAAGTCCTGGTCGGTTTCGCCCGGAAAGCCGACGATAAAATCGGATGACAGGGCGAGTCCCGGCCGCGCGGCGCGCAATTTATCGACGGTTCGCAGATAGTCGGCGGTGCTATGCTGGCGGTTCATCGCCCGCAGAATGCGGTCCGATCCGGACTGGGCCGGCAGATGCAGATAGGGCATGAGTTGCGGCACATCGCGGTGGGCGGCGATCAAATCATCGTCCATATCGCGCGGGTGGCTGGTGGTGTAGCGGATCCGCTCCACGCCCGCCGCCGCCAGGTGCTGGATCAACCGGCCAAGCCCCCATTCGCCGCCG
>PTKA01000367.1 GCA_002937525.1 Alphaproteobacteria bacterium MarineAlpha10_Bin3 | reverse complement strand
TCGGGCTCGACAAGGACGACAGCGAGGCATTGCTGGACGCGCTGTGGGATCACGTCAAGAACGGCCCCTATTCCTGGGCGCAGCAATGGCGCGTCGGCGATCTGGTGATCTGGGACAACCGCTGCACCTTGCACCGGCGCGACAAGCTCGACCCGGATTCGCGGCGGCTGATGCATCGCACCCAAATTCGCGGCGAAGCCCGCCCGGTCGCCGCCTGGGCGAACGGATAGGGCAAGGCGGCCTTGAAGGGGTTCGATGAGCGATACCGATAAATTATTCACCGGTTCGATTGCGGAATTCTACGACACCTATCTGGTGCCGTTGATCTTTGAATCCTATGCCGACGACCTGGCCAGACGCACCGCCGAAGGCGCGTCCGGGGCCGTGCTGGAAACCGCGGCCGGAAGCGGTGTCGTGACGCGCACATTGGCCACGCGGCTGGCGCCCGATGCCCGCTACGTTGTCAGCGACCTCAACCAGCCGATGCTGGATCATGCCGGCAAACGGCAGGGAGCCGACAACCGCATCGAATGGCGGCAAGCCGACGCGCTCGACCTGCCTTTTGATGACGCCTCTTTCGGCGCCGTTATCTGTCAGTTCGGCGTCATGTTTTATCCCGATAAGCTGGCCGGATATGTCGAAGCGCGCCGGGTGCTCAAACCGGGCGGGCGGTATATCTTCAGCGTCTGGGACCGCATCGAAACCAACCAGTTCGCCGATATCGTGACCCAGGCGGCGGCCATGGTATTTTCCGACGACCCGCCGCGCTTCCTTGCCCGCATACTGCACGGCTATCACGACACCCAACCGATATGCGAAGATTTGCAAAAGGCGGGATTTAGCGACATATCGATTGTCACGCTGGAAAACACCAGCGCCGCTTCTTCGCCGCGCCATCCCGCCACCGCCTATTGCCAAGGCACGCCGCTACGCAACGAAATCGAAGCCCGGGACGCGGATCGTCTTGACCGCGTCCTAGACCGGGCGGCGGAAGCGATTGCGGCCAGTTATGGCGAAGGTCCGGTGGCGGCGAAAATCCAGGCGCATATCGTCATTGCAACGCTTTAATGCATCTCTACAAGGAACGTTAATCATGGCCGGCAGCACTCGAAAAACACCGCTTCGCAGCAAGCAGTGGTTCGACAACCGGGACAATCCCGGCATGACGGCGCTGTATGTCGAACGCTACCTGAATTTCGGCATCACGCGGGCCGAACTACAATCGGGCAAGCCGATTATCGGCATCGCCCAGACCGGCAGCGACCTTTCGCCCTGTAACCGGATTCATGTCGATCTCGCCGAGCGGGTCAAAGCGGGCATCCGCGCCAAGGGCGGCGTGCCGTTCGAATTCCCGGTCCACCCGATTCAGGAAACCGGCCGGCGGCCGACCGCGGCACTCGACCGCAACCTGGCCTATCTCGGTCTGGTGGAAATCCTGCACGGTTATCCGCTGGACGGCGTCGTTCTGACCACCGGCTGCGACAAGACCACGCCGGCCTGCATCATGGCGGCGGCGACCGCCGATATCCCGTCTATCGTACTGTCCGGCGGCCCCATGCTGGACGGCCATTGGCAGGGGCGGCTGGTCGGTTCGGGCACCGTTGTCTGGGAAGCGCGCGAGATGCTGGCGGCCAAGGAAATCGACTACGACGCCTTCATGGAAATGGTCACCGCATCGGCGCCCAGCCTGGGCCATTGCAACACCATGGGCACGGCGTTGTCGATGAATTCGCTGGCCGAGGCGCTGGGCATGTCGCTGCCCGGCTGCGCCAGCATCCCGGCCCCCTACCGCGAGCGAGGACAGATCGCCTATGCCACCGGGGAGCGGATCGTCGATATGGTCCGCGAAGACCTTACGCCGACCAAAATCCTGACCAAATCCGCCTTCCACAACGCCATTGCGGTCAACTCAGCGATTGGCGGTTCGACCAACTGCCCGATCCACATCAACGCCATCGCCCGCCATATCGGCGTCGATCTGGATATCGAGGAATGGCAGACCTATGGCTATGACATTCCGCTGCTGGTCAACTGCCAGCCGGCCGGCGAATATCTCGGCGAAGGCTACCATCGGGCCGGCGGCGTGCCTGCCGTGTGCGCCGAATTGCGCAACGGCGGCAAGCTGATCGAGGACGCGCTGACCGTCACCGGCAAAACCATCGGCGAGAATTACCGCGACGCCCGTGTCCAGGACCCCAAAGTCATCCGCCCCTATGGGGACCCGTTGATGGCGCAGGCCGGGTTTCTGGTTATCAGCGGCAATCTGTTCGATTCGGCCCTGATGAAGACCTCGGTCATCAGCGATCAATTTCGCAAAAAATACCTCTCGACCCCCGGCGCCGAGAACCGCTTCGAGGGCCGCGCCATCGTTTTCGAAGGGCCCGAAGACTATCACGACCGGATCAACGACCCGGCGCTGAACATCGACGACACCTGTATGCTGTTCGTTCGCGGCTGCGGTCCGGTCGGCTATCCGGGTTCGGCCGAAGTCGTCAACATGCTGCCGCCCGACGTGCTGGTGCAAGCCGGGGTCGCGGAACTGCCCTGCATCGGCGATGGCCGGCAAAGCGGCACCTCGGCCAGCCCGTCGATCCTGAACGCCTCGCCAGAATCCGCAATTGGCGGTGGCCTGGCGATCCTTAAAACCGGCGACATGGTCTGTATCGACCTCAACACATGCCGCGCCGATATATTGATTTCCGACGATGAATTACAGCAGCGCCGCGACGCGCTGGTGCTGCCGGAACTCGAACATCAGACGCCATGGCAGGAAATTTACCGCTCGACGGTCGGCCAGCTTTCGACCGGCGCTTGCCTTGAGATCGCCACCAAATATCACGGTGTCGCGGCCAAGATACCGCGCCATTCGCACTAATTATTTTTCGCCGGCACCAATAGCGACGCGGCGATCGCGACGGCGGCGCAGCCCGGCAGGGTCACCAGCGCCGCATCGAACGCGGCGGTGGAATAAAACCG
>PTKA01000366.1 GCA_002937525.1 Alphaproteobacteria bacterium MarineAlpha10_Bin3 | reverse complement strand
CGATAGGCGGCCTCGCGCTCGGCCCGGTCGAAACCCTGGATGAAGGAGCCGGCCGGTATCGAAATCACCCGCGGCGCATCGCCGCGCGCCACGACCGGCACCAGCAGCAGCATGCTGGCCAGAATCCCGGCAAATTTCCAGTTCACGGATACCTCGAATTTTGTGTTTCGAGCGGCGGCAAATTTACCATGCCTGGCGCCGGTGTTGGCTTCGTCCTCGCGCAATGGTGAAGATGCGCGAACCGCCGGCCGGCAGCGCAGGACGAAAGCGAACGTTTGAATTATACTTGTTGCGCCGGACATCAGGACAGCCGGCCGGTCGTGAGCATGGGATCGTTGGAGTCGGTAATATTACGGTATATGACGCAATCATCGTTGGAAGCGGCCCCGCGGGCGTCAGCGCCGCTGCGGCTCTTTTGGATGCCGGTCTTAACATTCTTATGATCGACGGTGGCGGAAAGCGGGCGATACATCCGCCAAAATCCTCCTATTTGGATTCGAACGGCAAAGTTTCCCAACAATGGCAATCGTTCGTCCAGGAAAATTTCGACGCGGCCAGCGCGCCTGTCGCCAGCTCTCTCAAATTCAAGCTGTCGACCATCAAACATATTTTCGATGGCTATGCGCGGGAAATTGGCGCGACCGTGACGAATTTCGATCTCGTCGGGTCGCTTTCCGAAGGGGGGCTTTCCAATGCCTAGGGTGCGGGCGTTGCGTGTTTGGATGAAAAAGAGCTAGAAAAATTTCCTTTTCAGCCAGAGGAACTGATTGAATCCTATCGCCGCGTGATAAAACGCATTGGCGTACATGGCGCAAAAGACGATGATTTATCTGCTTTTTTTGGCATCGGCGACGATTTGCAACCGCCGCCGCCACTGACCGCGCCGGCGCAAAGGCTGTTCGACCGCTATTGCGCGGATACAAAAAGAGCGTTGTGCGGTGGTGTCACGCTGGGGCGCGCCAGAAATGCCGTGCTGACACGTTCCTTGAACGGCCGCGACGGTTGCCAGGCGTGCGGGTGCTGTCTTTGGGGGTGTGCGTGGCGGGCGATTTACAATGCCGCTTACGATCTGGACAGGTTACGCAAGCGTCCGGGTTTCAACTGGGCCGGCGGCGTACTGGTCGCCGAGCTCAGCGCGTCGGGCGGCAACTGGATCGCCAAAGGCCATGGCCGCCGTGACCAGGCGCCCCTGTCGTTCAGCGCGCGCAAAATAGTGCTGGCCAGCGGGACTATTTCAACCGGGGCGATTGTGCTTCGTTCATTGGGATTGTTCGGGAAAAAGGTATCACTGCTATCGACGCCATCGGTGAGCTTCGCAATATGGCAGCCAAGGTTCCTTTTTCGCTCGGCGCGGCAACAGTTTTTCGGTTTGAGTCAGCTCGGTTTCAGGGTCCGTTGGCGCGAGGACGTCGACGGTTTCGCGTTTGGCAATATATTCTCGGCGGACGGTATCCCGGCGATGGCAATCGTCGGTTCCATGCCGCTCTCGCGCGCGCTGTCAATTCGCTTGTTTAATTTTCTGGGTCCGACATTGCTTCTCGCCAACTGCTTTTTCCCCGGAATTTTCAGCAATAACCACTTGTCGGTATCGAGAGACGGAACAATCGCCATCGAAGGAAACCATGCGGATAATTTACCGCAGGCGACTAGGACGGTGTTCCGGCGCTTGAAGCGGGTATTGCGGCGATATGGCACCTTTGTCATTCGCAGCAGTTCCTTGGCGCTGCCCGGCGCGGATGTCCATTATGCCGGAACGGTCCCGATGCGCTGCGCGCCGGCGGCGCATGAATGCGATGGCCAGGGTGCGGTGGCCGGTTTGCCGGGAGTCTATGTTGCGGACGGCACGGCCTTGCCGCATCTTTCCGCGAAGGCTCATACGCTGACAATCATGGCCAATGCCGACCGGGTCGCGCGTCATATCGCGGCGCTTTTCAACCGGTAACCGGATTTATCGCTTCCCCCAGGCTCAATTAATCCACCAAATGGCGATGGCGGCGATGAGGACAGCACAGAGGAAGCTCCGTGCCAGTTTGTCGTGGCGGGTTGCGATGCGGCGGAAGTCCTTGATGCGACCGAACATGCGTTCGATGAGATTTCGCTGGTGGTAGGCGATGGCATCGTGAGGAATCAAAGGTCTTCGTTTCGGATTGCTGGGGATAACGGCCCCGCCGCCGAGCGATGCGCCTTGATGTAGGTGCTCTCGAGGGCAACGGTGCCGACCATCCCGGTGGCGCCGGTCAGAGCCTCGAAAATCTCATCCCAAAAATCTTGGCAGCTACACCGGTTAAAGCGGTTGCAGATCGTCCTACAGGGGCCGTATGCTTGCGGACAATCCCGCCATCGCGCGCCCGGGCGAAGTAGGTGGATAATACCGCTGGTCACCCGGTGATCGTCGACCCGATGCGCCCCGCGGCGACCACGCGGAAGCAACGGCTCAATCCGTGACCATTCAGCATCGTTTAGCCAGTATAGGTTCGACATGAAAGACCTCCTTCACGTTAGAGACCTTGAATCACATCAATGCCAATTCGGGAATCGCCTCATTGAGTACAGACCCTGGAGAGCGAGGGGGTAAATCACGCCATGACCGAAGAACCGATCCTGCTTTGCGAGGACAGCGGCGCCATTCGTTTGTTGACGCTCAACCGGCCGCGCCAGATGAATGCGCTGAACGCTGCGCTGAGCGCGGCAATAATCGCCGCGGTCGATGCGGCGGCAGCCGACGATTGCGTATCGGTCATCGTTCTGGCGGGAACCGAAAAAGCGTTTAGTGCTGGGGCCGACCTCAAGGAAGCCAAGGCGAACCGGAACATGAACGCCGATGCGGCGCGCCGCCATGGCGAGGCTTCTGGACGGCTGTATGAAATCGGCGACCGGACCAACAAACCGATCATCGCGGCGGTGCGCGGCTACGCGCTGGGCGGCGGCTGCAACCTCGCCATCGCCGCCGATCTGGTCGTCGCCGGAGAAAGTGCTG
>PTKA01000365.1 GCA_002937525.1 Alphaproteobacteria bacterium MarineAlpha10_Bin3 | reverse complement strand
GCCGCACGATCTCCACGCTGGCGCCGCCAAGATCGCCCATCACGCCATCCGCGCCCGGAAAGGCCGACAGAATCCCGAACGCCGCAAGCTTCGCTTCTTCTTCGCCGGGAATCGGCCGCACCGCGAGGCCGCATTTTTTGGCGACCTCGGCAACGAATTGCGGACCGTCCGCGGCTTCGCGGACCGCCGCCGTGGCGAAGACGGTAATGTCGTCAACCCCCATCGCATCGGTCAGGGCGGCGAAGCGCTGGAGACTCTGAACCGCCATCGAGAAGCCTTTGGGATGCAGGCGACCGGTCGCATCCAGCCCCCGGCCAAGGCCACAGACGACTTTTTCGTTGAACACCGGGATCGGCACCCGCTTGGCGCCGTCAAAGACGACAAGGCGCACCGAATTCGACCCGACATCGATGACTGCGACCGGCTTGTCGCCACCATCCCCGGTCCGGCCGCGGGTCAGAATTCCGGTCATCGCCGTTCCCCGGCATGAAGATGCGTTTCCGGATTGACCGGCCGCGAGTCCTCAAGCGCCCGGCCCCGGCCCGACAGGCTCGGACTGGACATGAAATAGTCGTGCGCCGAAAACGCCTTCGCCGACCGCGCGAGCCGCCGATAGGACCCATCGCCCTGCATCGCCCAGCTCTGCCGTTCGTCCATCAGGGTCGCGGCCATGATCTGTTCCAGCACCTGTTCCTTTACGGTCGGGTTCTCGACCGGCCAAAAGGCCTCGACCCGCCAATCTAGATTGCGCGTCATCCAATCGGCCGATGAAAGGAAAACCTTGGCCGACGGCGACGGCAATTCCGCCCCATTGCCAAAACACGCAATCCGGCCGTGTTCAAGGAAGCGGCCGATCAGGCTGCGCACCCGGATATTTTCCGACAGCCCCGGCAGACCCGGCCGCAGACAGCAGATGCCGCGGACCACAAGGTCGATTTCGACGCCGGCGGCACTGGCCCGGTACAGCAGGTCGATGATATCGGGATCGACCAGAGCGTTGAGCTTGGCCCAGATTTGCGCTGGCCGGCCGGCGCGGGCATGGGCGATCTCGGCCCCGATCAACTCCTCCAGTTTGGAGCGCAAGGTGAGCGGCGCCGCGGCGATTTTCTCCATCGCGTCGGGCTCGGCGTAGCCGGTCATGTAGTTGAACAACCGCGAAGCGTCGCGGGCAAGTGCGGGATCGCAGGTAAAGAAGCTAAGGTCGGTATAGACCCGCGCCGTCACCGGATGATAATTGCCGGTCCCGAGATGCACATAGGTGACCAGCCCGGCGCCCTCGCGGCGCACCACCATCGATACCTTGGCGTGGGTCTTCAAGTCGCGGAACCCGTAAACCACCTGCGCGCCGGCCCGTTCAAGGTTCCGCGCCCAGCGAATATTGGCTTCCTCGTCGAAACGCGCCCTGAGTTCGACCATGGCGGTGACCGCCTTGCCCGATTCCGCCGCCTCGACCAGCGCCGCCACGATCGGTGAATCGTCCGATGTCCGGTACAAGGTCTGCTTGATCGCCACTACCTGCGGGTCCTGCGCCGCCTGCCGCAGAAACTCGACCACAACGTCGAAACTCTCATAGGGATGATGAACCAGCATGTCCTTGGCCCGGATCGCGGCCAGGCAATCGTCCCGGTGTTCGCGAATTCGTTCTGGATAGCGCGGTTCGTAGCGTGGGTATTCAAGGTCCTCGCGTTCGCCGGTAATCAACTGGTCCAGATCCGCCAGACCCAGCATCTCCTCGACCGGATAGATATCGGCCGGATCGGCTTCAAGCTGCGAGACGATGAAACTGCGCAGCCCCGCCGGCATCGCGGCATCGAGCGACAGGCGGATCACGGTACCGCGCCGGCGGCGTTTCAACGCCGACTCGAAGGTTCGCACCAGATCCTCGGCTTCCTCGTCGATTTCCAGCTCGCTGTCGCGCAAGACGCGAAAGACGCCCTGGCCGGTCACCTCGAACCCCGGAAACAGCCGGTCCAGGAACAGCGGCAACAATTTTTCCACCGTCATGAACCGCATCGCGCCGCCCGGCAAGCGCACAAACCGGCGGATATTGAGCGGCAACATGATCAAGCCGCGCAATTGGCGGTCGTCCGCCGCCCGGCGCAACTCCAGCGCCAGACAAAGCCCGGTATTGGGGATGAACGGAAAGGGATGGGTCGCATCGACGGCGAACGGCGTCAGAACCGGGTAAATCTGTTCCTGAAACCAGCCGCCCAGCCAGTCGCGTTCACTGGCATCGAGTTCGTCGGCGCAAACGACCGCAATTCCGGCTTTGCGCAATGCTGCGCCAAGCTCGCGCCAGCGGTGCTGTTGGGCCTCGATCAGGCGTTTGGCCTCGCGGCGAATAGCGGCAAGCTGCTGGGCCGGCATCATGCCGTCCTGGCTCGGCGTGGCGACCCCGGCGGTTATCTGCCCCTTCAGCCCCGCCACCCGGACCATGAAGAATTCGTTCAGATTGGTCGATGAGATCGACAAAAATCGAAGCCGTTCGAGCAGCGGATGAATGGCGTTACCGGCTTCCTCCAATACCCGCCAGTTGAACGCCAGCCACGACACTTCGCGGTTCAGGAAGCGGTCTGCCGACGTCATATCGGGCAGCGCTTCGTCCCCGGCACCCAGCGCCGTCGGCAATTGCGCGACGTTATCGCTCAAGATCCGGCTCCTATCGTGTCAGATCCCCAATATACACGAATATTGCCGCCAAAGTGTTAGCGAAGTCTTTCAATTGCAAGTCATTTTGCGTAACCGTCAAAACGACCGGTTGAACCCGCCGCCATCCATCAGCAGATTCTGCCCGACGATGAAACCGGCGTGCTTGCCGCACAGGAAGGCGCAGGTTTCGCCGAATTCGTAGGGATCGCCGATCCGGCCGGCGGGGTTGGCGGCGGCGCGCGCACGCCCCACTTCCTCGACCGAGACGCCTTGCGCCTTGGCGGCAACCGCAATATTGCCCCGGTAGCGGTCGGTATCGAACGGGCCCGGCAGCAAA
>PTKA01000364.1 GCA_002937525.1 Alphaproteobacteria bacterium MarineAlpha10_Bin3 | reverse complement strand
TTCATTCAGGCGGGGCGGCGCGTCATTGGCGATGGTGTGGGCGTAGACCCAACCCGAACCGGGCGTCGCCTTGAAGCCACCATAACACCAGCCGCCGTTGATATAAAGGCCGTCGATGGGGGTCTTGCCAATGATCGGGCTGCCATCCATCGACATATCGACGATGCCGCCCCAACTGCGCAGCACCCGCAGCCGGCTGAGGCACGGCATCATCGATACGCCGGCGCTGACGACATGTTCCAGCATCGGCAAATTGCCGCGCTGGGCATAGCTGTTATACCCGTCGATATCGCCGCCAAAGACCAGGCCGCCCTTATCGGACTGGCTGATATAGAAATGCCCGGCGCCAAAGGTAACGACGGTATCCAGCAGGGGCTTCAGGGGCTCGGACACCATCGCTTGCAGGACATGGCTTTCGATGGGAAGGGTCAGGCCGGCTTTCCGGGCAAGCTGGCCGGTATGTCCGGCGACCGCCATGGCAACCTTCCCGGCCACGATCTTTCCGCGCGACGTTTCCACGCCCGCAACACGCCCGCGTTCGATGATGAAGCCCGTCACCTCGCAGTTTTGCAAGATATCGACGCCGCGTTGGTCGGCGGCGCGGGCATACCCCCAAGCCACCGCATCGTGACGCGCCGTGCCGCCGCGCGGCTGCAACAATCCGCCATTTATCGGAAACCGCGCGCGATCCGAAAAATCCAGTTCCGGGATCATCTTGCGAACTTCGTTGCGGCTCAGCATTATCGCATCGATGCCATTGAGCCGCATGGCGTTGCCGCGCCGGGCGAAGGAATCGGTCTGGGCTTTGGAATGGTACAGATTCAACACGCCGCGCTGTGAAAACATGACGTTGAAATTGAGATCCTGGCTCAAGCCTTCCCACAGTTTCATGGAATGCTCATACAAATGGGCATTGGGATCGAGCAGATAGTTCGAGCGGATGATCGTGGTGTTGCGCCCGGTATTGCCGCCGCCCAGCCAGCCTTTTTCGAGAACCGCCACATTCGTGATGCCGTGCAGTTTGGCCAGATAATAGGCCGTCGCCAAGCCGTGCCCGCCGCCACCGATAATAATGACGTCATAGCGGGCTTTGGGTTCCGGGTCGCGCCACGCACGGCTCCAGCCGGAATGACGGATCAATCCCTGTTTGATGAGGTTGAAGACGGAATAGCGGGCGATGGCGTATGGCTCCATTTATCGCAATTGAAGGCGCGCTCGATCCAACAATCCCGAAGGCGCGTCCCATAACACGGCAAAATCTACAAATATTAACCCACGCAAACAATGTCAAAAGCAATGCTAATTCGCTGCTTCGCACTATCGAATGGTATCGTCCGGTGACCAAAATATGACGGGAAAAGAACCATCATTCCTTCGCGCGGCCGGACCAGACGAACCGGCGGGCCATCCTGGCTTTTAAGCCGGTAGAAGGCTCTGCCGAACTCGATCCAGTCCTCTGTCGAGCTTTCATCCCGGTCCGGTTCGGGAATCCCCTAATTGAGTACAGACCCTAGAGTGGTGGAACGATGAAATCTATTTGCCCAGATCCAGCGTCCGGCTTTCTTCCAGGACCAGGCCGCGCCGCCCGTTTCGAACGCCGTTCAACGTAAAGCGCGCGGTGTAGCGGCCCGGCGGCAATCGTTGAATTCGTTTCAGTTCGGCGGTGTAAAACTGGACGTACCGGCGCTGGGTTTCCACGCCGTTCAGATCGCGCAAGGTTTTCCCGTGGCGTCTTCAAGACGAAAACGGAAAGTATCGCCCTTGTATAGCCCGGCGACAAGAATGCCGAAATACAGCCGCCCGGCCCTGCGGGACAGCGCCGTCCGGTCGTAAAGCCCGTATTGCAGGGCAGCTTGAGTCATCGGGCGGGTAGAAAAGCCTGCGCGCAAACTAAATGTTGGCCGGTAGATCAGGCGGGAGCGGAGTTTAGGGCGCCACATCGAACCGCTGGCCGTTTTGCAGCCGATGCGGGGTCCCGGCCCGGTGAAGGGATCGACCGGCCGGCCGCGATATTCGACGGCGAAATGGACATGCGGAAATTCGCTCAAGCCCGACAGACCGACCAGGCCAAGTCTGTCGCCGGCCGCCACTTTGTCGCCGGCGCGGCGCAGGACGCTGTCGCGCCGCATATGGGCGTAGATCGTCCGCCACCCGCCGCCGTGATCGATGACGACGACATTGCCAAGCCCGCGGTCGGTTACCGCGTCCTTGCCGACCAGGCGGGAACTGACGTCGGGCATACCGTCGCGGGTCACGCCGACGGTTCCCGCCGCGGCGGCAAGAACGGCCACGCCTTTGGTCATCGCGGCGAAATCCAGCAGCCGGATATCGGTGCCCTTATGGCCGTCGGCGCTCAAGGGGCCGCAGCGGTAATCGGCGTATCGCGGCCCCGCATCGCGATCGACGTATTTCTGGATGTAACAGGTTTTGCCGATTGTACAGTCGAGCGGAAGCTGGAAGCGCGGCACCTACGCCGCCATCGCGCGAACCGACGCCACGAGCGCCAGCGCCGTGGCAACGGCAATCTTCATGTGTCGGGGTGGAGTTCGATGATTTGGGTGCGGTTGCCCTTGGTGGTCAGCGCCACCTCGCCGCGTTTCAGCGCCAGGGCGTGTTCGCCGAACAATTCCCGCCGCCACCCGCTCAGCGCCCGGACATCGGCGTTGTCGTCGGCGGCGATGCGCTCCAAATCGTCGGCGCTGGCGATAAGACGCGGGGCGACATCGTGTTTTTCCGTCACATGTTTGAGCAATACCTTGAGCAGATCGGTCACGGGGCCAAGCCCGGAGGGCCGCGATTCCCGTTTCGGCGGCGACGGCAGTTCGGACTCCGGCAGCGCGGCTGCGCGCGCGACCGCTTCCAGCACGGCGGCGCCATTGGCGCTGTTGGCGAAACCCCTTGGCAGTGCCCGCGACCGGTCAAGCGCGTCCTTGGATGCGGGCGCTTGCGCGGCGAGTTCCAGAATGGCGTCGAGTCGTGAGATGAGGTCGC
>PTKA01000363.1 GCA_002937525.1 Alphaproteobacteria bacterium MarineAlpha10_Bin3 | reverse complement strand
ATCCCCGGTCACGCTGAGCTGGGACAATGGCGAGGGGTTGATCTTCGAGCAGACTTTTGCGCTCGACGACGCGTATATGATTCAAGTCTCGCAGCGCATTAAGAACCAGACCGCCAGCCCGGTCACGATGACGCCCTATGGCCTGGTCTCGCGGACCGGCACGCCGGACATCCTGGGTTTCTACATCCTGCATGAGGGTTTGATCGGGGTGTTGAACGAAACGCTGAAGGAAATCGATTACGACGATTTGCGCGACGATGGCCCGCAGGAATTCACCACCGAAGGCGGGTGGCTGGGCATCACCGACAAATACTGGCTGGTTGCGCTCATTCCCGATCAGGAGGAGTCGATAAAGGCGCGGTTCATTGCCGGCAAGCGCGGCTCGACCGATCTGTACCAGACCGACTACATATCGCAGCCCCGGTTAATTCCCGCCGGCAGCACGGTCACGGTTTCCAACCGCCTTTTTGCCGGCGCCAAGGAAGTCAAGATCCTCGACCGCTACGAAGAAGAACTCAAGATTCCGCTTTTTGACAAGGCGGTCGATTTCGGATGGTTCTATTTCCTGACGAAACCGATTTTTTATGCGCTCGACTGGTTGAATACCCAGCTTGGAAATTTCGGGTTGGCGATCCTGGCCTTGACCGTGGGGATCAAGCTGCTGTTCTTCCCGCTCGCCAACAAGTCATACGTTTCGATGAGCAAGATGAAGCTGTTGCAGCCGAAGGTGGTCGAATTGAAGGAGCGCTTCGGCGAAGACCGGCAGCGCCTCAATCAGGAAATGATGGCGCTGTACAAGAAAGAAGGCGCTAATCCCGCCGCCGGCTGTCTGCCGATCATTGTCCAGATCCCAGTGTTCTTCTCGCTTTACAAGGTCTTGTTCGTCAATATCGAGATGCGGCAGGCACCGTTCTATGGCTGGATTCACGACCTGTCGGCGCCCGATCCGCTCGGCCTTTTGACCGCCTTTGGATTGTTTGCATGGGACGTGCCGCAAAGCCTGAATATCGTCAATATCGGCATCTGGCCGCTGTTCATGGGCATCACCATGTTCTTGCAGCAGAAGCTGAACCCGACGCCGACCGATCCGATTCAGGCGAAGGTCTTCATGTTCATGCCGATCGTGTTCACATTCCTGCTGGCGCAGTTCCCGGCCGGGTTGGTGATCTATTGGGCCTGGAACAACGTCCTGTCGATCAGCCAGCAATATGTCATCATGCGCCGCGCCGGCGTTAAAATTGGCGGCGGGCCGAGCAACCCCGTTAAAAGCGGATCGCATAAGGGGCCAAAAACCTGACCTTGGCCCCTACAACCGAGGACATTGAAGCCGGCCGGCTTCTCTTTGCGCAGGAATGCCGGTTCGTGCTGGGCGTCGCCCGGATTGACGGTCTGCCACCCGACGAATTGCCCGAAATCGCCTTTGCCGGCCGCTCGAACGTCGGCAAGTCGAGCCTGGTCAATGCGCTTACCGGCCGCAAGACGCTGGCCCGGACCAGCCACACGCCGGGCCGCACCCAGCAGCTCAATTTCTTCAATCTTGGCGGCCGGTTGATGCTGGTCGATCTGCCCGGATTTGGCTATGCGCGGGCGCCGAAATCGGAAGTCCATGCCTGGTCGACGCTGATCCGCGATTATCTGCGCGGCCGGGTCGGATTGCGGCGGCTATGCCTGTTGATCGATAGCCGGCGCGGCATCGGCCCGCGCGATTTCGAGGTCATGGACCTGCTGGACAAGGCCGCCGTGCCCTATCAGATCATCCTGACCAAGGCGGACAAGACCAAAACCGCGGCACTGAACGCCTGCGTCGCGGAAATTTCCGCGGCGTTGAAAACCCGCGCCGCCGCGATGCCGGACATCATGACGACCAGCGCGCGAACCCGCAACGGCATCGCCGAATTACGGGCGGAGCTACGGACGCTGGCGATTGCCGCGCCTTTGGTATAAACAACCCCACTTGCGCGTCCCCACAAGAGAAAACCATGATCGGCGCCGTGCATCGACTAGGGTCCAGGACAAGACGATGAGTGACAATGCGACCGAACAGCGCGAGGACTGGCTGGCCAAGGCCGACATCCTGACCGAGGCGCTGCCGTATATGCGGCAACATGCCGGGCAGGCCATCATTATCAAATACGGCGGCCATGCGATGGGGGATGCGGCACTTTCGGATGCTTTTGCGCGCGATGTCGTTTTGCTGAAACAGGTCGGGCTCCACCCCATCGTGGTGCATGGCGGCGGGCCGCAGATCGGCGCCATGCTCGAACGGCTGGAGATCAAGAGCGAATTCATCGACGGCTTGCGCGTAACCGACGCAGCCACCGTGGAAATCGTCGAGATGGTGCTGTCCGGACGCATCAACAAGGGCATCGTCGCCGCGATCACGAAGGCGGGCGGCCGCGCCGTGGGGCTTTCAGGCAAGGATGGCGGGCTGATCCGGGCGCGCAAGCTGGAACGCCGAAAACGCGACAGCGATTCCAATATCGAGCGCGTGCTCGATCTTGGCTTCGTTGGCGAACCGACCCATGTGGACGCCACGGTGCTGGATGTTTTCGCCGGCTCCGAACTCATTCCCATCATTGCGCCGATCGGCCTGGGAGAGGACGCGGAAACCTACAATATTAATGCGGATACGGTCGCCGGCGCGATCGCCATCGCGACGGGCGCGACGCGGCTGTTGCTGTTGACCGATATCGAAGGCGTCCTGGATAAGAACGGCGTCTTGATAAAGGAGATGAGTATCGGCGATGCCCGCGCGCGCATGGCCGATGGCACGCTCACCGGCGGCATGATCCCAAAGGTGGAAACCTGCATCGCCGCCATCGAAGGCGGTGTCGAAGCGGCGGTGATCGTCGATGGCCGGACGCCGCACGCAACCTTGCTGGAAATTTTCACCGCGCATGGCTCCGGCACGATGATCCGCGCTGCCTAGAGCGGGATCGGATTAGGTTGACGCATAGCCTGAATTTACGAGGTAGTTCGCACATTCGTTTGGCAAGAAT
>PTKA01000362.1 GCA_002937525.1 Alphaproteobacteria bacterium MarineAlpha10_Bin3 | reverse complement strand
AGGGGCCGAATATGTCGGGCAGGGCGGTAAAGACGTTGGCCGGTCCGGCATCGTCGGGCATGGATTTAAAAAACGGCATGATCGTTGCGCCTTTCCCCTGCTGCCAGTTATTGCGCCGCCGCGCGCCGGTCCCCGCCCACGACCAGCAGATCGACCAGCTGGCGAACCGATTTCAGCGATGTCACATCGGCCACCGCCTCGACGATCCGGCGCGGCCGGCCGGCCGGCATGACCGGGTCGGTCAGATAATAGAATTTTCGCTCGACTTCGGCCACGCTCAACGGGTTTTCCGGCAGGCCCCACGAATGCGGCACATCCACGTCAAGCACCGTGCCGTCGGTCAGCCGCACGGCCACCCCGGCCCCTTCATCCACCGTCGCCACCCGGCTGGCGTCATTGGTGACCTCGACCCGGACCTTGCGGGCGGTGGCCAGCAAATCCGGGTCCTTCAAATCAATGTCCAGATAATCCCAGAAACCGTTGCCGCCCTCCATCCGCCGCCCGCCATGATGCAGCCGCATGGCGACCGAAAACGGCAGGCTGAATTGCGCGCCCAGAATATCGCCCGGCTCCACGATCGACCCGATATGGCTGAGGATCGGTTCGCTGTTGGTGCTGACCACGATCTCGGCTAAATCGGCCGGACCGAAACCGCGGCGGTCGAGCAGCACGTCCAGCGCGTCGAACGCGAAATGGATCAGATGGCAGCAGCTATAGGGCTTGATCCCGTTATCCAGCAGATGCCAGCGGTCGCCGAGGCCGTCGGTCAGACGGCTAAGATCGTATTCGCCGGCGAACACCTTGCAAAAGCCCTTCTCGCCTTCGAGGATCGTCGGCGGACCGGTGATGCCGGCCTCGGCAAACAAGGCCGCGCGCACGCCGCCCTGGGTCGGGATGCCGGCATGGATGCGCTTCACCGAACCGCCGGTCTTGGTGTATTCGATCAGCCCGGCCGAATGGCTGCCGGCGATGCCATAGGCGTTGAGTGCGGTTTTTGCATCGAAACCCAGGATCACCGCCCCCGCCGTGGCGGCGCCGAACGGGCCGACGCCGACCGGCGGATGGTGGCCCCGGTAGATCAGATGCGGCGAACAGCTCCACGAGATACGGATCATCACCTCATAGGCGGCGATTACCGCCAGAAGCAGGCGTTCGCCATCGGCATGGGCATATTCGGCCAGCGCCAGGGCGCTTGGCACCGCGATCTGGCCCGGATGGGTCGGACTTTTCAGATGGGTGTCGTCGGTCTCGTTGGCGTGGTTGAAGGTGGCGTTGAGGAAGGCTGCGTCGTCGGGCACCATCCGGTCGCCGTGATAGGCCACCGTGGCGGCGTCGCCGGAGCGGGTCTTGCACAGCACGGCGTGGAATTGCCGGCTCCAGGGCAATGTCGCGCCGGCCAACTGACAGCCCAGATTATCGAGCAGGAAGCGCCGTGCATGTTCTTGCACCGTCTCCGGAATATCGGCGAGCCTGAGCCCGGCTACCCATTGCGCCAATATGCGCGTTTCCTGCATCGGTTTGTCCTCCTGCCAGTTATCAACCGACCCGTTTGGAGCGGAATTCGGGGGTGCGTTTTTCCCGGAACGCGCGGCCGCCTTCCTTGGCTTCTTCGGTTTCATAGTAAAGATTGACCGCCTCGAAGCCCATCCGGCCGATGCCGCGAATATTGTCGCTCGATGCGTTGAAGGAGCTCTTGGCGATCTGGATCGCGGTCGGGCTGCGCTCGCAGATTTCGGCGCACCAGCGATCGACTTCGGCATCCAGTTCGTCGTCGGGCACGACCGTGTTCACCAGCCCCATCGCCAGCGCTTCCTTAGCGCTGTAACGGCGGCACAGATACCAGATCTCGCGGGCTTTCTTCTCGCCGACGATACGGGCCAGATAGGCGGTGCCGAAGCCGGGATCGACCGAACCGACCTTGGGGCCGACCTGGCCGAAAATCGCGGTTTCGCTGGCGATGGTCAGATCGCAGATCGTCGCGATCACGTTGCCGCCGCCAATCGCGTAGCCGCGCACCTTGGCGATCACCGGCTTGGGCACGTCGCGAATGGTGTTGTGGAGGATTTCGACCGGCACGCCAAGCGTCCCCGTGCCATAGCGGCCCTTCCCCTTGTCGCCCTGATCGCCGCCGGTGCAGAACGCCTTTTCGCCGGCCCCGGTCAGCACGATCACGCCGATGTCGCGGTTCCAGCCCGCCCGCATCAAGGCGTCGATGATTTCTTCGTACATGCCTTCGCGAATGGCGTTGTAGCGCTCGGGCCGGTTCAAGGTGATGGTCGCGACATGGTCTTTTTCGGCGTATAGCAAGTCCCGGTACTTTTTATCGCTCATCGATAAGTCCTTTTGTTTGACGGATGCGGATCGAGCTAGCCGCCGATCCCTTCGAACAGGATATTGCAGAATTTTTTGGCCAGAAATTCGGTAGATTTTTTCTTGGGGTCGTACCATTCCACGGACCAGTTGACCGACCCCAGCAAAAACAACCGGACCAGGCTTAGATCGGCGTCCGGGCCGATCTCGCCGCGATCCTTTGCGTACTGCAAAAGCCCATTCCAGTATTCCGCATAGGTCCGCCGGATCGCCCGGTTGCGGTTCTGCGAGGTTCGGGGAACCTGACCGAAGATGCGGATATTCGCCGAGGTGTAGTCGCTGTAGCGCAAAAGCGTATGCAGGTGGGCGGCGACCGCCGCTTCGAGCCTGGTCCGCCCCGTGGCGTTTTCCGGCAAGGCATCGACGGCTTTTTCGACCGCTTCAAAGACGACTTTGATGCCGATCTTCAACACCTCGTCGAGGATCTGGCTCTTGGAATCGAAATAGTAATAGACACTGCCGGCCTTGATTTTTGCGCGGCTGGCGATCTGCCGGAGCGTGGTTGCGCTAAAGCCCCGTTCGCGGAACAGCTTGGCCGAAGCATCCAGAATTTTGTGCCTCGTCACATCCGATTTGCGCGGGCGCGGGCGCGGGCGCTTGACGGCGCGTGGCGCGGGCAAGGCCGTCACC
>PTKA01000361.1 GCA_002937525.1 Alphaproteobacteria bacterium MarineAlpha10_Bin3 | reverse complement strand
CTCTTTCGCCAGATCTTCGTTCACTTGGATTATATGCTCCGCGATGATGTCATAGACTTGTGAATTAGCCGCGAGTTCCTGATAGCTCGCATAGGAGATATTCTGCCTGTCGGCCCAGTTGCCAACGGCATTGAGGTCGATATTGATAAAGGCCGAGACATAATCGCGATCGGCGCCAAAGGTCACGGCTTCGGAAATGTTGGGGAAGAATTTCAGCTTATTTTCGATGAATTTCGGGGCGAACATCGACCCGTCGGTCAGCGTGCCGACATCCTTCGCGCGGTCGATGATGCGCAGATGGCCGTCCTCGCCGATGAAGCCGGCGTCGCCGGTATGGACCCATCCGTCCGCGGTCTTGGCTTTCGCCGTGGCTTCCGGGTTTTTGTAATATTCCTGAAAGACGCCGGGGCTGCGGAACATCACTTCGCCGTCATCGGCGATCCGCAATTCAACATCCGGCGACGGCGTGCCCACCGTATCTGGCTTGATTTCGCCGTTGGGCTGGATGGTGACGAAAACGCTGGCTTCGGTGCTGCCATAAAGCTGCTTCAGATTGAGCCCTATGCCGCGATAGAAATTGAAGATATCGGGGCCGATTGCTTCGCCGGCGGTATAGCCGAGCCGGACCCGGCTCAAGCCCAGAATGTTCTTGAGCGGTCCGATCACCAGTATATTGCCGAGCCCGAATAGCGCCCGGTCAACCAACCCGACCGCTTTGCCGTCCGCTATACCCGGTCCGCAGCGCCGCGCCACAGCCATGAAATAATGGAACATTTTGCGTTTGAGCCAGCCGGCGTCCTCGATCCGGATCATGACCGTGGTCAGAAGATTTTCGAAAATCGCCGGCGGGGCGAAGAAGTAGGTCGGCCCCAGTTCGCGAAGGTCGGTCATCACGGTTTCCGGCGATTCCGGGCACGACACGCAAAATCCAACGACATAGGATTGCGCGTAGGAGAAAATATAGTCGCCGATCCACGCCATCGGCAGATAGGCCAGCATGTTGTCGGATTCCTGCAAATTCTCCCAAACCGCCGCGTTATACGCCGTCTTGAGGATGTTCGCGTGGCTGAGGACCACCCCCTTGGGTTGGCCCGTCGTTCCCGACGTATAGGCCATGACCGAAGTGTCCGCGCCCGTGGTTGCATCGACCGCCTGGACATAGAAGTCCGGATTGGCGCGGTCATAGTCCCGGCCTTTTTCGACCGCGTCCGCGTAACTATGGATATAGTCCTGTTCATAGTGGCGCATGCCGCGCGGGTTGCAATAGATTATCGCCTGCAACGCTTCGCTTTTCCCGGCGATCGCCAACAGCTTATCGACCTGTTCCTGATCTTCGGCCATCGCGAAGCGGACTTCAGCATGATCGAGAACGTATTTCAATTCGTCGGCGGCCATGTCCTGATAGACCGGAACAGGGATCGCGCCAATCGATTGCGCCGCTGCCACCGCCCAGTAAAGCCGCGGCCGGTTGTCGCCGACGATCGCAAGCTTGTCGCCCTTGTCCAGGCCCAGCGCCTTCAACCCGCAGGCCAGCGCCCGGATTTCCTCGGCGCATTCGGCCCAGCTCCAGGTCTGCCAGATGCCGAGATCTTTTTCCCGCATCGCCGGTAGACCAGCGCGGGAATTGGCGTTGAATCGAAGCAGCTTTGGAAACGTATCGTACTTCGCAATATCGACCGATACCGTCATGATGTATCCATCCGCAAGTCACGGCGCAACATTCCGCTACATGCAGAAGAAGTCATGCTTCCAGTCATAATCGAGGTTCCCTGTCCTACCCCATCTAGGTGTTGCCCGGCTTGAGCCGAATCTTGTTCGCCGCTAGTCCTCCTAGCGACTGTCCGCACAAAGGTCAAGGAATCTTGAACGCGACGAGCCCGCGCATATCGACACCGGTTATTTTCCAGGCAAAATAGTTTGCGCGCGCACACGTTGCGCCCATTCGACAGCCTTTTTTTGATCGCGCGGCTGGCCCAGCAATCCTTCCAGATAGATCGCCGACATGAGCTGCATCGCCGCGACATGATCGCGTTCCGCCGCCCGCCGCGTCCAGTAGAACGCCTTTTCAGTGCTGGCGGACACGCCGATGCCGTCCTGATAATAGAGGCTCATTTCGTACATCGAGGCGGTGTCGCCCAGCACCGCCGCGCGGTTCGTGATGGCCACCGAATCCTTCATCCGGCCGATCTGCGCGTAGATCACGGCGGCGGCCTGATAGGCCAGGATATTATCGGGTTGCAGGCGAATCGCGGCCTCGATCGGCGCGGCGGCTTCCGTGTAACGCCGGATCGCGCCCAGCAAACCGGCCAGGTCGTAATGCGCTTGCGGATCGTTTGGCCGTTCCGCAACAATGCCCCGCAGGACCGTGATCGCCGCCGGATAATTGGCCAGGATCGCCAGGCTGTGCGCCAGATGGCGTCGAAGCGTCAGGTCGCCCGGCTGTTCCGCCAGCGCCTGCCGGCAGGCCTCGACATTGCCATTGCCGGCATTGCGGGCGCATTGCGCCGCCAGCGACTGCGCGCCCGCCGGGGCTACCCAAAGGACCGCCGCAAGTCCGGCAAAGGCGATCAAGGCAATGACACTTGGCATGGGTCTGGCTTTCTCGTTATCGTCGCGCGGTCACGCCGCTATGCGGTAACTTAACCCAATTCAAGCACGCTGGACCATCATGGCGCATAAAAATTTCGTGACCGCCGGCGGCCGCACGGCAATGGTGCCGGTGGATGGAAATGCCTATGCGGTCAAGCGCATTACGCCCGGCGGCCTCCGGCCCGGCGATCCGCCGGTCTTGATCTTCCTGCATGAAGGTCTTGGCGCAATTGGCACATGGAAGGATTTTCCCGATACGCTGGCGGCGGCGCTCGGTTGCCCGGCGCTGATTTACGACCGCCTCGGACACGGCGCCTCGGGACCGGCCATAGCTCACAATCATATCCGATGGCGCGAATTTACATCTGATTTTCATCCCGACCGTCAATAACATTTTGCTGCGCAACTGCCCC
>PTKA01000360.1 GCA_002937525.1 Alphaproteobacteria bacterium MarineAlpha10_Bin3 | reverse complement strand
TCGCGCTGGTCTTCAGCATCTGTTGGGCTTCGTCGAGTCCCAGGTCCATCGATCCTATCCTCTCGGAAGACCCAGACCGCGGGTCGCTATGATGTTGCGCTGGATCTCAGACGTCCCTGCAGCTACTGTGTTGCCGGCTATGCTCATATAGCCCTTCTCGAATCTTCCGCGCAGCGGGGCCCACTTGGACTCCGGGTCAAGTTGGCCGAACATCCCAAGGATCTGGATACCAAGGCCGTAGAGACTCTTGAGCATTTCGGAGCCGAACAGCTTGGATATCGAGGCCTCCATCGTGGGTATCTGTCCCTGGCTCTGCATCCAGGCAACGTTATACGAGATGAGCTTCGACGTCTGTATATCGACTGCCATCCGGGCAAGCCTTGACCTTGTAACGGAGTCTTCGGAAATCGGTCGTCCGGTAGGCGTTTTCGCGCACATAGCGGAACATGGCGAAAAAATGCGGCGGGCGGAAATATCCCGGCATCCGGGCAACTTCGAGCGCCCGGCCGTTCCGGGTGGCGTCGGCGGCCTCTGGCATGAACATCACCGTCGGGGAATAGCGCACGCCCCATTTGCGCGCCAGTTTGTGTTCGGACATCTTCTCGCCGTCGAAGTCGGTCACCAGGCGCGAGCCGGCCATATTGAGCTGGAGAATCGCAAAGTTCGCTTGCAGGTAGGCGAGGATGTCCGGGCGGGCCAGGTTCACCAGATGGGTTTCCTTGCAATAGGGACACCCTTCCAGTTCCCACAGGATGGCGAGCCGTTTGCCCGTATCGCCGGCGTCGGTCAAATCATCGGCAAGGTTCAGGAAGGATTGAACGAACCAGTCTTCGACATACAGGCCGTCTTCGTTCAACTTCAGCGCGGTTTGCGCGGCGGCGGCCACTGGACCCATTGCCAGCGCGGCCAGCGTCAATCCGGTGAAGCGTCGTCTGTCGATCAAACCGATTGTCCCCCGTCGATTGGGATTCCCGAATGTCCCCGCACCGAGTATATATTCATTATTCGCAATATGACATGGGATGGTGCGGGCACCATGAATTTTCCGACAATGTTACAGCGATGCAGCGCAATCGGCGCCGTGCTTATCGTGGCCGGCGCAGTCCTTTTCCCCGGATTGGGTCAGGCCGCCGATCTGAAGGCGTTCAACGAATCGGTGGCGGCCGCCTACCGGCATTTTCGCGGCGCGTCGTTCTATCTGCGGACCGGAAACCTCGCCGTGGCGACGTTCGAGCTGGACGATATGCAGGCCGCGTGGCGCGCGGTCGAGACCCGTTTTAGCGCAGCACCACCCGATTCGTTCGCCGCCGATCCGGCTTGGCGCGAGACGCTGCGCGATATCGGCGCGCGCATCGAAAACGCACTGCGCGCCGCCGAAGAGGGCGATCTGAAGCGGACGGTGTCGGCCGTCGGCCCGGTCCGCGGCCTGCTGGTCGCGCTGCGCGCCCGCAACAACGTCTATGTCTTTTCCGATTGCGTCAACGAAGCCAATGCGGCGGGCGAGGCGATCCTGGCCTTCCGTCCCAGACCGCATGCGTTCGACGACGATGACTGGGTGAACCGCCTGCGCGCGCAGGCCGCCGTGGTCGCCTATATCTATGCGAAATGCGGCCGCGCCGCGCCGCTCGTACTTCGCAACGACGCCGGTTTCAACCGGCTGATCGATGGCGCTTTGGATGAGATGGCCAGTGTGTTGATAGCGATTGCGACCAAAAACAGCCGCTTGCTGGCGATCACTCTGGGCGAGTTTCGCTCCTTTGACCGGATTTTGTTCTTGAATTACGGGTAGTCTCGATTGCGCCCTTGTTCGGCCGGGCATAATTCAATACTGACAGCGCAACGCGCACGCATAAGGGAGACGACCATGACGGGCCTGCTTAGCGACGTCGATCCGGACGGGCTGCTGGAATACTCGGTGGTGTTCACGGATCGCTCGCTCAATCACATGTCCGGGACATTTCAGGGGGTGATGCGGGACATCTCCCAGACCCTGAAAGCGGCCTACAACGCACAGGCGGTGGCCCTGGTGCCCGGCGGCGGCACCTATGCGATGGAAGCGGTGGCGCGGCAATTCGCGACTGGCCGGAAATGCCTGGTCATCCGCACCGGCTGGTTCAGCTTCCGCTGGACACAGATATTCGAGGCCGGCGATATTCCAGCCCATGCCACCGTGCTTCAGGCCCGGCCGGCCGGCGACGGCGGCCAGGCGCCCTTTGCGCCCGTCCCTATCGACGAAGCCGTGGCGGCCATAGCCGAGGAAAAAGCGGATATGGTGTTCGCGCCGCATGTCGAAACCGCGTCCGGCATGATGCTGCCCGACGATTACATGCGGGCCTTGGCCGATGCCGTACACGAGGTTGGCGGGCTTTTCGTACTCGATTGCATCGCTTCGGGTGCGATGTGGGTCGATATGCAGGCGATTGGCGTCGATATCCTGATCAGCGCGCCGCAAAAGGGGTGGAGCGCCTCGCCCTGCGCCGGGTTGGTGATGCTGAGTGCTACGGCGCGCCAGCGGATCGAGCAGACCACCAGCACCAGCTTCGCCTGCGATCTCAGGAAATGGCTCGGGATCATGGAAGCCTATGAGGCCGGCGGACATGCCTATCATGCGACATTGCCGACCGATGCGCTGGGCGTGTTCCGCGATGCGATGCAGGAAACCCAAGCCCTTGGTTTCGGGAAATTGCGCGACGCGCAACGGGAGCTGGGCCGCCGGGTGCGCGCATTGCTGGCCGACCGGGGCTTCCGCAGCGTGGCGGCGGAAGGTTTCGAGGCGCCGGGCGTGATCGTCTGCTACACTGACGACGCCGATATCCAGAACGGCAAGCGGTTCGCGGCGCAAGGGGTGCAGATCGCCGCCGGGGTTCCGCTGCAAGTCGGCGAGCGCGACGATTTCGCGACCTTCCGGCTCGGCTTGTTCGGGCTCGACAAGCTCAACAATATCGACCGCACGGTCGATAGACTGGAACAGGCGCTCGACCGGGTCATCGGCGACGCGAATATTCGTTAAGCAGGAGGCCAAACCC
>PTKA01000036.1 GCA_002937525.1 Alphaproteobacteria bacterium MarineAlpha10_Bin3 | reverse complement strand
CCTCTGTTAAATACTGCGCCATCATCGAATTTATAAATTCTGGTTTCGATGCAAGCAATTTTATGAATTTCACCCAGTATTCATTTTCTGATTTTTTGCGAATTTTTCATCCATCAAAGAGTTTAAATATTTGAGTGACCCTGATTTTCGGAAGTTAACCATTTAACTGAAGACTCTGCACCACGAATAATTGTCTGAATTACCAAACTAAGGAGACTTAAAGAAGACATTTTCCGTTCTTTGGCGCATCACAGCTACCATAATTTGGAGTAATATCATAAATTCCGATCCGGGCGCGTAAATTTCGCCCTATTTCAAACAATGCATCCGTACTGGAAGGCGCCCGTGTATTGGGCATCGTTCGGTCGGCATTCGGCCTTCATGGCGATACTTGCCGACAGGCGAAATTTGGTGATTAATCCCGGTAAATCTCAAAGGCAGTTTCCGAGATGACCAAATCCACGGTGCCCAATGTGGGTCAACCCCTTGAACGCACCGAAGACCTTCGCCTGCTGCGCGGGCGCGGTCGATATGCGGACGATCTGCCGGTCTCGCCCCGGACCCTTAACGCAGCCATCCTTCGCTCGCCCTATGCCCATGCCGAAATCGAGAGCATAGACGTTGCCGAAGCGCTGTCGCGGCCCGGCGTCTTCGCGGTGATTACCGGGGCGGATATTCAGGCGCTTTCCGATCCGTTTCTGGTGGTGCTGCGGCAACCGCTACACCAGTGGTCGCTGGCGGTCGGCCGGGTGCGCTATGTCGGGGAGCCGGTGGTCCTGGTGATTGCCGATGACCGGTATCTTGCCGAAGATGCAATGGATTATGTCCGAATCGACTATAAACAACTGCCGGCGGCGGTCGATTCGCTGCAAGCGGCGGGCGACAAGGCGCCTTTGGTCCATGAGGAAGCGGGCTCTAATCTTGTGTCGGTTCGCGATTTTACCTATGGCGATCCCGACACTGCGTTCGCCCAAGCCGATCATAGGTTTTCACTGACCACGCACTTTCCGCGCCATTCCTACATGCCGATGGAAAACTTCGTCGTCGTTGCCGAATACAGCGCCGACGATAATTCTTACGATGTTTTCTCCAATTTCCAGGGTCCGTACAGCACCCATCCGGTGATGTCGCGCGCATTGCGCGTGCCGGGCTCGCGGCTGCGGCTGCGGACACCGCGCGATTCCGGCGGCAGTTTCGGCATCAAGCTGGCGGTGTTTCCCTATATCGTTTTGATGAGCCTCGCGTCCAGGATTACCGGGCGGCCGATCCGGTGGATCGAAGACCGCTACGAACATTTAATCGCGGCAAACTCGTGTCCCAACCGGATCACGACGCTGGAAGCCGCCGTGCGCAAGGACGGCGTCATCACCGCGCTTCGCTTTGACCAGCTGGAAGATTACGGCGCCTATCTGCGGGCCCCCATGCCGGGCCCATTGTACCGGATGCAGGGCGCGATCACGGGCGCCTATGCCATTACCAACGTCGCCGTTACCAATAAAATCGTCGTCAGCAACAAGATGCCCGCCGGCCTGGTCCGCGGTTTCGGCGGCCCGCAACTGTATTTTGCGCTGGAGCGGATGACCAGCCATATCGCCAGGGAACTCGGTCTCGACCCGCTCGATGTGATCCGCAAAAATCTGATCCCCGCCGGGTCCTTTCCCTACCGCGCCGCCGCCGGATCGCTGCTGGATTCCGGCGATTATCAAAAAGCCATCGACATCGCAACATCGGAGAACCGGCTCGAAGACCTGTTGCGCCGGCGCGACGAGGCGCGGGCCAAGGGGCGGCTTTACGGCATCGGCTACGCCGCCATTGTCGAGCCCGGCATGTCCAATATGGGTTATCTGAGCACACTTTTGAGCGCCGAGGAGCGGGAAAAATCCGGGCCTAAAAACGGCGCCGTTTCCATGGCGACGGTCAATGTCGAGCCCATGGGCACGGTTTCGGTTACCGCCGATTGCATGCCCCAGGGCCAAGGGTATGAAACCATTCTAGCCCAGATCGTTTCCGACCGGTTGGGTCTGCGGATGGAAGACATTACGGTGAATATGGAGCACGACACCCAGAAAGATCCGTGGTCAATCGCGGCCGGCACCTATTCATGCCGCTTTACGCCGGGAACCGCGGTCGCAGCCCATATAGCGGCCGGCAAAATACGCGATAAATTGGCGCGTATCGCGGCGAAAAATCTGAATACACCGGTGCAGAATATCGAATTCACCGGCGGCAGTATCCATGCCCGGGACAATCCGGAAAATTCCATATCCTTTGGCCGGGTCGCCGGCACCGCCCATTGGGCGCCGGCGGAATTGCCCGACGGGATGGACGCCGGGATGCGAGAGACCGCATCCTGGACGCCGCCGGAACTGGAAGCGCCGACGCCCGGCGACCGGATCAATACGTCGCTGACCTATGGCTTTGTCTTCGATATGTGCGGCGTGGAAGTCGATCCCATAACCGCGATGGTCCGCATCGACCGCTACATCACCATGCATGACTGCGGAAAACTCCTGAACCCGCTCATCGTCGAGGGGCAGGTGCTGGGAGCCTTTGCGCAGGGGATCGGAACCGCGTTGTACGAGGAGTTTCTCTATGACGAGGACGGGAACTTCCTGACCGGTACGTTCGCCGATTACCTGATTCCGACGGTCCGCGAAGTGCCGCGGCCGGAAATCCTGCACATGGAATCGCCATCGCCGTTCACCCCGCTTGGCGCCAAGGGCATGGCGGAAGGCAGTTGCATGTCGACCCCGGTGTGCATCGCCAACGCGGTCTCCGATGCGCTTGGGGTCAATGTTCAACACTTGCCACTGTCGCCCAAGCGAATTCATGCGCTGATGGCCGAGGGCGAGCCGGCGCGACCCGGCCGGCACGCAAAAGCAAGCCGATGAAGCCGCATAATTTCGATTATTACCGGCCCGACACCATCGATGAGGCGTTGTCGCTGCTGGCGGAAGGCGGCGATGAGGTGCAGGTCATTGCCGGCGGACAATCCTTGATGGCCATGCTCAATTTGCGCGTGGTGATGACGGATGCGCTTATCGATATATCGCGGTTGGCGGCGCTGTCTTATTGCCGTGAAATCGATGGTTGTCTGGAAGTGGGCGCGGCCGTCACCCAGGCGGAACTTTTGCACCATCCCGGCCTGGCGGAAATTCAGCCGCTCCTGGCGAAGGCGCTCCCCAATGTGGGACATTTTCAAACCCGCAACCGGGGTACCGTGTGCGGTTCCCTGGCCCACGCCGACCCAAGCTCGGAATTACCGTTATGCCTGGCCCTTCTGGAGGGCGAAGTGGTTCTGCGTTCGGCAACTGGCGAACGGCGATTGCGCGCCGCTGAATTTCAGACCGGGATGATGGAAACCGCCCGCCGGCCGGACGAGTTGATCGTCGCCGCCCGGTTTCCCGTGGCCCTGCCGGGTGCGGGATATTCATTCGCGGAGGTCACGCGCCGGCACGGGGATTTCGCCATCGTCGGTCTCGCCGGCATGGCGCATAACGGCCATATCCGTCTGGGCGTCGGTGGCGTTGCGGACGGGCCGGCGGTGCGCGAATGGCGGCTCAAGCCCGACCAGTGCGATGACGTTCTGAATGCCTTTGCCTGGGATATGGAGGGCGTGGACGATATCCACGCAACCGCGCAGTACCGGCGTCAAATCGTCCGGCGGCTCGGACGCAAGGTTCTGGAGGAGGCAGGGCATGCTCAAACTCGGTAAAGCAGGGCGGCACGAAGTAAAATTTACCCTGAACGGCCGCCCGGTATCGGGGTGGGCCAGCGCCCGCATGCTGCTGTCGGATTTTTTGCGCCAAGAACTCGGCGAAACCGGAACCCATGTCGGCTGTGAACACGGCGTCTGCGGCGCCTGCACGGTCCGGGTCGAAAACCGGGCGGTTCGCTCATGCCTTTATCTGGCGGTGCAGGCGGATGGATTGAACATCCAGACCGTCGAAGGTCTGGCCGGCGATGACGGGGAATTGAATGCGTTGCAACGGGCGTTTCGCAAACATCACGCCTTGCAATGCGGCTATTGCACGCCGGGCATCCTGATGTCCCTGACCGATTTGTTTGACCGGACGCCAAATCCCGACCGGGCCCAAATCGAAGACGTTGTCGGCGGCCATATCTGCCGATGCACCGGTTATGCCGGCATCATGGCGGCGGCACTCGAAGTTGCCGGACAGCCCCAACAATAAAATCCGGCGAAGAAATCAGCCACTGGATCGGTGCGACCCGGAAAACCGGGTTGGAAAGCCTGTTGGAACCCACCATTGAACGATGCTTCACGCCGCAACCGGCGGCAAAAATTCCCGGCGCCAGACATGTGGTGATCCCGGATGCCGGACATATCACCGCTCTCGAAAACCCGGATACGTTCTACGAAGCCATTGATCGTTTTCTTGCCGGGCAATCGGGGTAAGGACGCTCTTGCAATCGGGGCGGTAACTGCTTTATTTGTTCGTATACAAATAAAGAAGGCCGGGATAGCGTTGGCGTCACATGGCCAGAATACGGATTTGGGAACGAAAATGATCGCCGGCATCGACGTTGGCGGGACCTTTACCGATCTTGTATTGCTCGACCCCCGCATCGACGGGGGTATGCGGTTGGTCAAGGTTCTGTCCACGCCGGAAAATCAGGCGTTTGGGGTACTCGGCGCGCTGGCGGAAACCGGCTGCGACCTGGCGCAAATCGACGCCATCATCCACGGCACGACGACCACGACCAACGCCGTGCTGGAGCGCAAACTGGCGGTCACCGGCATGATCACGACGCGCGGCTTCCGCGACGTGATCGAGGTCGGCCGCCGCACCCGTCCGCAAGCCTATGGCATGTTCGGCGCCTTCGAGCCGGTCATTCCCCGCAACCTGCGGCTCGAAGTCGCCGAGCGGATGGATGCGGACGGCAAGATCGTCATTCCGCTCGACGAAGACGGCGTGCGCGGCGCGGTCCGCGCCCTGCTTGACGCCGGCTGTGAGTCGATGGTCGTGCATTTTCTGCATGCCTACGCCAACCCGGCCCACGAACGCCGCGCCGTGGCCATCGCGCGCGAGATATGGCCGAACGGGTACATTACCGCCGGCCACGAGTTGCTGTCGGAATACCGCGAATATGAACGCGGCGTTACGGCGGCGGTCAACGCCTCGGTGCGGCCGATTCTGCACCGCTATATCGAGCGCCTGCAAAGCGAACTCACGGCGCGCGGGTTTCGGCGCGATTTGCTCATCATGAACGGCAATGGCGGCATGGTCTCGGCCCAGATTGCGGACCGCGAAGCGGCCAAGACCGTGATGTCGGGGCCGGCGTCCGGCGTCATGGCGGCGGCCCATACCGCCAAGTGCTGCGGCTTCGACAATCTTATCACCTATGACATGGGCGGCACTTCGAGCGACGTGGCGCTGGTGCTGAACGCGACGCCGGCGGTCAGCAACGAGCTGGCGCTGGAATATGCCATGCCGATCCATGTGCCGATGGTCGATGTGCGCTCGATCGGTTCGGGTGGCGGCTCGGTCGCCTTTATCGACGATGCGGGTATGCTCAAGGTCGGCCCGCGCAGCGCCGGGGCAGCGCCGGGGCCGATCTGTTACGGCCGGGGCGGCACGGAGCCGACCATCACCGACGCCAATCTGGTGCTTGGCCGGATCAACCCGGACGGCCTGTTCGCCACCAGCGGCGCGCCGCCGATTGCGGACATTCGCGAGATATTGCGGCAACGCATCGGCGCGCCGCTGGGTCTTGGCGCGGACCAGGCGGCGGCGGCGATCCTGCGCATCGCCAATGACCGGATGGCCGGCGCAATTCGCATGGTTTCGCTCGCCAAGGGGCACGACCCGCGCGATTTCACCCTGTTCGCCTTCGGCGGCGCCGGGCCGCTACATGCCATGGCGCTGGCGCGCGAGCTTGGCATTCCGCGCGTCCTGGTGCCGGGGCGGCCGGGGATCACCAATGCGCTTGGCTGCGTGGTGGCGGATCTGCGGCACGATTTCGTGCGCACTTTCAACCGCCCGCTCGACGCCATCGACATCGACGACGTGCGCGCGATTTTCACCCAGCAGGCCGCCGAAGGCCGCCGTGCGATCGAGGACGAGCCGATTGACATCGAAGATATTCGCGTGCTGCACGGCGCCGATATGCAGTTCATCGGTCAAACCCACCTGATCGACGTTCCGCTGCCATCGCCCAAGGTTACCCGCGACACCATTCAAACATTATTCGAGACCGCCTATTTCGAGCGATTCCGGGTCGAATTGCCGGAAATCCGCGCCAGCCTGGTCAACCTCAAGACCTCGGTGATCGGCCAGCGGCCGCCAATCGACCTGGCCATGCTGATCGATCCGAAGGGCCGAAAGGCGACGCTCGACGAAGCCCGCATTGCGGCGCGGCCGGTCTGGTTCGATGGCGAATGGCGCGAAGCCGCAATCTATGCGCGCGATCTTTTGCCCATCGACGCATCCTTCGACGGGCCGGCGATCGTCGAGCAGATGGACACCACAATCGTCATCGAACCCGGCAACCGGGTCGCGACCGACGCCGACGGCAATCTGCTGATCCATGTCGAAGGCGCGCCATGAAGGCGATCGACCCGATCACGCTTGGCGTCATCCAGGCCGGCTTGCAGCAGGTCTGCGACGAGATGGATCTGACCTTTTCGCGCGCCGCCTTCTCGCCGGTGATCGCCGAAGCCGACGACCGTTCGGACGGCATCTACGACGCCAAAACCGGCGCGTTGATCGCCCAGGGCGAAGGCGGTCTGCCGATTTTCGTCGGCACCATGCAGTTTTCGACCGCGACCTTGATCGAGTTTATCCGCGATGGCCGCGCATTGCCGCCTGAAAAGGGTGATGTGTATATCGTCAACGACCCTTATCTTGGCGGCACCCATCTGATGGATGTCCGCTTTGCGATGCCGTTCTATTATAAAGACGTGCTGTTTTGCTGGCTTTCCAATACCGGCCACTGGCCCGATATCGGTGGTGCTGTGCCCGGCGGATTTTCCGCCAAGGCAACCGAGGTCGAGCAGGAAGGCTTGCGCCTGCCGCCGGTCAAGCTGGTCAAGCGCGGCAAGATGGACCCGGAAATCTACGCCATCATCTGTTCCAACATCCGCCTTGCCGACCAGCGGATCGGCGACATAAAGGCGCAGCTCGCCGCCCTCAATATCGGCGCGCGGCAACTCACCGAATTGCTCGACCGGCATGGCGCGAAAACCGTGCAAGCGGCGATAGGCGAATGGCGCAAGCGCGCGGCACGGCAGATGCGGGCCAGGATCGCGCGGATTCCCGACGGCGTCTACCGCAGCGTGGCATGGGTCGATTCCGACGGCGTCGTCGATGAACCGCTGAAGATCGCCCTGGCCATCGAAAAAAAATGCGGGGACATTTATTTCGACTTCACCGGATCGAGTCCGCCCTGCCGGGGGCCGATGAACAGCGTCATCGCGACGACCTATTCGTCGGTGTATCTGGCGATCAAACACATCTTTCCCGATGTGCCGATCAATGCCGGAACCTTCGAGCCATTGCACATCAAGGAACCCGACGGCACGTTCCTGTACGCCCGTTACCCGCGGCCGGTTTCGGGCTGCGCCGCCGAAGTCTCGCAGCGCATCGCCGAAGCCGTGTTCGCCGCCCTGGTCGAAGCGCTTCCCGACATCGTCACCGCCGCCCCGGCCGGATCGAGCGGTAATTTCGCGCTGGGCGGCTTCGACCCGCAAAAAGACCGGCCCTATGTCATGTACCAGTTGAGCGGCGGCGGATATGGCGGCAATGCCCGCCAGGACGGTCTGACCAACGGCTGTTCGACCATCGGCATTTCCAAAACCCAGCCGATCGAGGTGCTGGAACAGATCTATCCGGTTCTGTTCGAGGAATATTCGCTGCGCGAAGGGTCCGGCGGCGCCGGCCGGCAGCGCGGCGGTTTCGGGATCAATTACCGGGTCAGGCTGCGGCGCGGCAACGCGCGGGCGTCCTTCGTGATGGATCACGGCCGGGTCGGCCCGCAGGGCTCGCTTGGCGGCGAAGACGGTGCGCGCAACCTGGTAACCGTGTATCGCAACGGCGAAGCCTATGTGCCCGAACATCTGTCGAAGGACCAGGATATCGCGATTGCGGTCGGCGATGTCATCGCGGTCAGCACGCCTGGCGGCGGCGGGTTTGGCGATCCTTTGGCGCGCGACCCAGAAGCGGTGTTCCGCGATGTGGGCCTGGGATATTACACCCAGGCCGAGGCGCGCGACCGTTTCGGCGTCGTGCTGCTGGACGATGGTTCGGGCGTCGATGCGCCCGCGACCGCAGCACTGCGGACCGGATAGGGCGATGGAAAAAACCAGATTCGCCGCCAATTACAGGCTTGAAGATCAGGTCGGCCACCTGCTGCGCCGGGCCAATCAGCGCCATGCGGCGATCTTCTTCGAGGGGCTCGACAACCGGCAACTGACCCCGACGCAGTTTGCCGCCCTGATCAAGATCGGCGATGAGAACGAGGTGTCGCAGAACCGGCTTGGCCGGCTGACGGCGATGGACCCGGCGACAATTCTTGGCGTGGTCAAGCGCCTGCGCGCGCGCAATCTCGTCGCCACCCGGCCCGACCCGCACGACCGGCGGCGCAGCCTGTGGCGGTTGTCCGGCGACGGAAGGCGTCTGCTTGAAGAGCTGGTTCCGATGGCCCGGCGCATAAGCCGGGACACGCTGGCCCCGCTGGCGCGCGGCGACCGGCAACTGTTTCTCGAACTGTTAGGGAAACTGACCTGATGGCGCGGTCCTTCGAGCGGCCCAAAACCCTCGCGGCGGCGCTGGAAATACTGCCGGGCCGGGACTGGACGATCCTTGC
>PTKA01000359.1 GCA_002937525.1 Alphaproteobacteria bacterium MarineAlpha10_Bin3 | reverse complement strand
GGCGGTGATGGCCGACCCGGACTGGCATGGCGGCGATTATTTCAGCCACGGCGTCGTGCCGCGCCGGGGCCTGGCGGTGGCCCGCATGGCGGCCCATATCACCTATCTGTCGGAAGCCGCCCTGCACCGGAAGTTCGGCCGCCGGCTGCAAAACCGCGATGCGCTGACCTATGGCTTCGACGCGGATTTTCAGGTCGAAAGCTATCTGCGCCATCAGGGCAGCACCTTCGTCGACCGCTTCGACGCCAATTCCTATCTCTATATCACGCGGGCGATGGACTATTTCGATCTCGCCGCCGAACATGACGGCTATCTGCCGGCCGCCTTCGAGGGCACCGGCACCCGCTTTTGCATCATTTCGTTTTCCAGCGACTGGCTGTTCCCGACGGCCGAGAACCGCGAGATCGTCCGCGCTTTGAACGCGGTCGCGGCGAATGTCAGTTTCGTGGAAATCGAAACCGACAAGGGCCATGACGCCTTCCTGCTCGGCGAGCCGGATTTTTTCAGCGTGTTGAACGGGTTCATCAATGGCTGCGCCGAACACCGGGGCATCGCATGAACGTGATCGCCGGCGACCGGCGGCCGGGCGCGATCCGGGTCGATCTGCGGCTGATCGCCGACATGGTCGAACCGGGCTGCCGGATGCTCGATGTCGGCTGCGGCGAGGGCGCGCTGCTGGCCTATCTGGCGCGCTATAAGCAGGTCGATGGGCGCGGGCTGGAATTGTCGATGGCCGGCGTCAATCAATGCGTCCGCAACGGGCTGGCGGTAATTCAGGGCGATGCCGACACCGATCTGAAGGACTACCCGCCGGGTGCCTTCGACTGGGCCGTGCTCAGCCAGACCTTGCAGGCGACCCGGCGGCCGCGCGCCGTCCTGGAACAGTTGTTGCGGATCAGCCGCCGGGCGGGGGTGTCGTTTCCCAATTTCGCCTATTGGCGGTCGCGCCTGCAACTCGGCTTTGGCGGCTGCATGCCGGTCACCGGCACCTTGCCGTTCTCGTGGCACGACACGCCCAACATCCATCATTGCACGATCAAGGATTTCGTCGATACCTGCGCCGAAATGAACATCGTCATCGACAAGGCGATCCCGCTGAACGGCGCCGGCAACCCGATCAAAATTCCGGCGACCGGCGCGCTCGCCAGCCTGTTCGCCGAACAGGGGTTGTTCGTTCTGCGCAAGGACGGCGATTAATCCCCTGCGGCCGGCAAACCCACGCATCGCCGCAGTGCCCGACATTTCTATCATTTTGTTAACCCTAACCGGTTAATATGGGGTTTCTTGACGCCGCCGATTTGGGTCCACGGGGAATAGCGGATGAATATCGAGCGAAAACTTATACTCAAAGTTTTGGCGGTGCTGTCGCTGCTCACGGTAATTGTTGGCGTGGCCATCTACTATTTCGACCGGATAGAGCGCGATGTGCGGCAACTGACCGAAATCGAGGAGCCGCTGCAACGCACGATCCTGGAGATGGAAATCAACGTGGTCGAAACCGCCCGGGCGGTGCTGCATTACATCCAGGACCATGACCGGCGTTTCCTGGACAATATCGCAGACGCCAAACTTGATTTCGACCGGTTCGCGGCGGATTTTTTGCGCCTGGCGGAGACCGAACAGGAGCGGGTTCTGGGCCGGCAAGTCATCGGCCATTATCAAAAATTCAAGCTCATGGGCGACCAGATCACGTCGATGGCGAAGCGGCGCTTCGACGATTTGGCCATCTTCAAGGCGGATGTCGCCAAGATACATACGCTGATCACTGAAAGTATCCTGCCCGCCATCGACCGGTCCGCGGCCGACGCAGAGACGAAAACCCACGCCACACTCGAAATGCAGGTCTACATTTTCGAAACCTTCGCTGCGATCGAGGGCTATGTCCTCACGCCCGATCAGGCATCGAAACAGGCAATCTCCGAGACGGAAGCCGGCTTCACACGTTACGAGGCGCAGTATCGCGCAACCGACTTATCGGCGCGCGAGACGCAATGGCTTGACCAGGTCGCATTGATCTTCACCGATGCGGTGAAATTGGGCAGCGAGATCATCGCGCTTACCGACGGTTTGGTCGAAACATTGACGGCGTACGAAGCGGGCCTGACGGAAATCGACCGCATCCTGGACGAGGAACTCCAGGTTCTTGTGCTGGCCGAAACCCTGCGCGCGGCACAGGACGCAGCGGATTCGAGCCAATTCGCCATTTTCGTCATCAGCGGATTAGGGATCGTAATTTTCATTACCATGGCCAGCGTCAACTGGGTTGTGCTGCGAGGGATTGTCGCCAGCGTGACCCGGCTGAACCAGGGCGTCGCGGCGTTCGGGGCGGGCAGACTGGACCACCGCATCGACACCGGCACGAACGATGAGCTGGGCGTGCTGGCCGGCGCCCTCAATGAGATGGCCGCCCGGCGGCGGGCCGATGAGATGGCGTTGATCGAATCCGAGCAGCGAATAACCGCGATCGTCGATCATATCTTCGACGGTATCGTGACGTTTGACGGTGCCGGGATCATCCAATGGACCAACTTGTCGGCTCAGAATATGTTTGGTTACGAGGCCGATGAGCTGGTCGGGCGGAACATCAGCATGCTGGTTCCCGAACTCTTCGCCAGCGAGCATGACGGCGATATCCGCAATTACCTGGAAACCGGCGAGGCGAAGATCATCGGGCGCGAGGTCGAAGGACGGCGCCGCAATGGCGGCACATTCCCCATGGAACTCCAGATCGCCGACATAGAGTTCGAGGGCGAGCAGTTGTTTCTAGGCGTGACCAGGGATATCACCGAACGCAAGGAAATGGACCGCATGAAATCCGAATTCATTTCCACGGTCAGTCACGAACTTCGTACGCCGCTGACCTCGATTCGCGGATCGCTTGGCCTGGCTACCTCCGGCGCCTTGGGCGAGATGCCTGAAAAAATGGGCCGGATGATCGAACTAGAGCATGTTCCGATCAAGTTTAGACGTATCCGGCGTTTCTGAAGTAATTGCTGCATTCCTGTGGCGGGAAGCGATCGAGCAAGTGGCCAATCGTG
>PTKA01000358.1 GCA_002937525.1 Alphaproteobacteria bacterium MarineAlpha10_Bin3 | reverse complement strand
CGACGATGATATCGCCTGCGGCCACGCCGGCGGCGCCGCCGGGGCCCTCGTCCGCCAGACGGGTGACGAAAACCCGGTTGCCGTGTTCGCGGGTATAGACGCCGATCCAGGGGCGGCGCGGGCTCTGCGAACGGCCCGTGGCGAGCAGTTGGCCAAGGATGGGTTTCAACGCCTCGATCGGCAGGAACATGTTGGCGGGATTCATTCTTGCCTGCTGCATGGCGTCGCGAACGATCAAGGAGCCGATCCCGACCAGCTTGCCGGCGGTGTCGATCAGGGCCACGCCAGGGAAATCGCGGAACAACGGTTGGGTGAAAATCGCGTCCGGCAGCAGATACTCCCAATAGCCGGCGAAATCACGGCGCGCCACGACCTTGGCGCGGATCGCGTTCTTCATTCCGCCCGATCCGATCACCACGATATCGGAACCCACTTTCAACGCGCCCGAATCGCCGAGCCGCATCGGCGTCACCGGCAGGGGCCGCGCCGTGCGCAACAACCCAAATCCGGTGTTGTGGTCGTAGGCGATGACGCGGGCCGGTTGGCTGGCCCCTTGCGGTTCGGTGACCGTGACCGAAACGGCTTCGAGAATCAGATAGCCGACGGTCAGTACCAGCCCGCTCGAATCGATGACGACGCCATGGCCTTCGCGCTCCAGGCCAAGCGAATTGGCGGTCCGCGCGGCCGGGTCGATTTCGCTTTGCACACGGACAATCGCGCCCAGAACATCGCCGACGCTGGGTTCGGCCCCGACCGGCGAGGCAAGACTGGCCACGGCGACGAATGTTACGGCCAGGGCCATGATTCGCCTTGGTTTCCGGGTCGGTCCGGAACGACCGGGCATAACCGTCTTGCTCCTGCGTAGCCGCGCGAAATCACGCAGCGAAAACCTAGCATATTCTGGCGGCGATGCGTATTGAAGCCCGCCAATCCAATCGCAGCGTTTCAAGCGCCGCCTAACTGGCCTATATTCGCCGTCTGCACTGCGCCAAAAGAACTGACCGCGAAATGACCGATCCCTTTGCCAGCGACCCGCTGGATTACGAGCCGCCCGCCGCCCCGGCGCGCCAAGCGCCGTGGCTGGAATCGTTGAATGACCCGCAGCGCGAAGCAGTCGAGACGCTGGACGGGCCGGTGCTGGTGCTGGCCGGGGCCGGGACCGGCAAAACGCGGGTTCTGACCTCGCGGCTGGCCCAGATCATCCATGCCAACCGCGCCCGCCCCTATCAGATACTGGCGGTGACCTTCACCAACCGGGCGGCGCGCGAAATGCGCGAGCGGGTCGAAACCCTGGTCGGCCCGGCGGCCGAGGGGCTGTGGCTGGGCACCTTCCATGCGCTGGGCGTGCGCATCCTGCGCCGCCATGCGGAACTGATCGGCCTCAAATCGAACTTCACCATTCTCGATACCGACGACCAGATCCGGCTGCTCAAGCAGTTATTGATGGCGGCCGATATCGACGAGAAGCGCTGGCCGGCGCGGATGCTGTCGGCGATCATTCAGCGCTGGAAAGACCGCGGACTGACCCCCGGCAAGGTGCCCGCCGGCGATGGCGGCGAGTTCGCCAATGGCCGCGCGATCAAGCTCTATAGCCAGTATCAGGAACGGTTGGCGACGCTGAACGCCGCCGATTTCGGCGACCTGCTGCTGCATTGCCTGACCTTGTTCACCGACAATGCGGCTGTCCTTGCCGATTATCAGCGGTTGTTCCGCTATATCCTGGTCGATGAATATCAAGACGCCAATGTGGCGCAGTATCTATGGCTTCGTCTGCTGGCGCGGACCCATCGCAATATCTGTTGCGTCGGCGACGACGACCAGTCGATCTATGGCTGGCGCGGCGCCGAGGTCGGCAACATTCTGCGCTTCGAGCAGGATTTCCCCGGCGCCAAGGTCATCCGGCTGGAACGCAACTACCGCTCGACTCCCCATATCCTCGCCGCCGCATCGGGCCTGATCGCGCACAATGAGGGGCGGCTCGGCAAAACCCTGTGGACGCAAGCGAACGAGGGCGAAAAAGTCACCGTGCGCGGGGTCTGGGACGGCGAAGAAGAAGCCCGCGTGATCGGCGAGGAGATCGAGGCCCTGCACGCCAAGCAACACCGGCTCAACGAAATCGCCATCCTGGTCCGCGCCGGATTCCAGACCCGCGAGTTCGAGGAACGCCTGATGACCCTGGGCGTGCCGTACCGGGTGATCGGCGGCCCGCGATTCTATGAACGCGAGGAAATCCGCGATGCGCTCGCCTATCTGCGGCTGATTCACCAATCCGAAGACGACCTTGCCTTCGAGCGGATCATCAACAAACCGGCACGCGGCATCGGCAAGACGACGGTGCAGGCGCTGCACGGTCTGGCCCGGTTCCAGGGCTGCGCGCTGTTCGCCGCCGGGCTGCAATTGATCGAAACCGATAAGATGCGCCCCCAGGCGCGCACCAAACTGGCCGCGATCCTGGGCGATTTCCAGCGCTGGCGGCGCATGGCGGACGGCATATCGCATACCGATCTGGCGGCCACTATGCTGGATGAATCCGGCTACACCAATATGTGGCTGACCAGCAAGAAACCCGAAGCGCCCGGCAAACTGGAAAATCTGAAAGAGCTGTTGCCCGCCATGGCCGGGTTCGAAAATCTGGCCGGGTTCCTCGAACATGTCAGCCTGGTGATGGAAAACACCGAAGCCGCCGGCGAGGACATGGTCAATCTGATGACCCTGCATGGCGCCAAGGGGCTTGAATTCGAAACCGTGTTCCTGCCCGGCTGGGAGGAAGAGTTGTTTCCCCATCAGCGCGCGCTCGACGAAAACGGCGCGGCTGGATTGGAAGAAGAACGCCGCCTCGCCTATGTCGGCATCACCCGGGCCCGCAAGCGGGTCAACATCTCCCACGCCGCCAGCCGCCGCATCTACAATCAATGGCGCAGCGCCATTCCTTCGCGTTTCGTTGCCGAACTGCCCGCCGACGCCATCGAGATAACCACCGATGCCGGCCTGTATGGCGGCGGCATGGGGCTTTCGGAGACCCGGCCCGGCTATGAATTCGACCGCGGCTT
>PTKA01000357.1 GCA_002937525.1 Alphaproteobacteria bacterium MarineAlpha10_Bin3 | reverse complement strand
AATCAAGGGTTTATTTGGTAGTGTCACACAACCTTCATACTATAAGAATGAATGAATACAAATAGTTATACGTAATTTGCTATTGCCAGGCAATCGTGCCACACATGCCGGGCCAGAGGTAGCGCTATCGCGCGCCTCTAAGCCGCCCGGCCGTTCGATAACCGAATCAGCGATTCTGCCGGTATGCCGAGCCCGTTATGCAGCCGCTGGATCATCTTGAGCGTCAGCGGCCGTTTGCGGTTGAGAATTTCATACACCCGGTTGCGGCCGCCGATATAGGGCGCCAAGTCTTTGGCCGCCAGACCGTTTTGCTCCATATGATATTTGATGGCTTCGACCGGGTCCGGCAGGCCGAGCGAATAATGCTTCGCTTCCCACGCCTCGACCAGGGTCGCCAAAACGTCGAGGCGGTCGCCGTCGCTGGTATGGCGGCGCGCCAGCATCAGCCCGTCGATCTCCTTCAACGTCCGGCGGTAATCCCGATGATTGCGGATCGGCGAGATTTCCATGGCGTAATTCCTTCAAATAGTTTGTGCATCGATTTTGTCGTAATGCTTATGTGTGCCGATAAAACGTATATATACAACACGGTAGCCATAGTTTATCCACACGACAATTCGATATTTGTTACCAGCGACATTGAACACGATCCGCCCGTCCCTGAGGATGCTGGCGCTTCGTATTTCACGTTTGACCACGGCAGGCGTCGGCCAACCGGCGATTCACTCATTGTGCTAGGGTTTTCGGCGCCGTTGCCTTGTTCAGCAGCCGGTCGACCATCTCTCCGGCCAGTCCGGTGTAATTGGCCGGATCGCACAGCGACTTTATAGCGGCGAGCGACAATTTATCGGTCACTGCCGGCATTTCCGCCAACACGTCATAGAGCGGGCGGTTGCCGGTCACCGCGTCGCGGCAGGCGTCATAGACCAGATCATGGGCGGTCTGGCGGCCGATATGCGGCGCCAGCCCCATCATCACCGCTTCCGATACGATCATGCCGTTGGTCAGTTCCAGATTGCGCAGCATGCGCGCCTTGTCGACGATCAGCCCGTCCAGCATGACCCGGGCCTGGCCCAGCGCCCCGGCGCTCAGAATGAACGCCTGGGGCAGCGCCAGCCATTCGACCTGCCACGGTCCCGACGCCCGTTCGTGATCGTGCAGCATACCGTCCAGCATCATGGCGACGTTCTGGCGCACCGCCTTGGCGGCGACGATCAGCAATTCGCAGGACACCGGATTGCGCTTTTGCGGCATCGTGCTGCTGGCGCCGCGGCCATGGGCGAAGGGCTCGAACACCTCGCCGACCTCGCTTTGCATCAGCATCAGCACGTCGGTGCCGATCTTGCCAAGCGTGCCGGTGACCAGGCCCAGATAGCTGACGATTTCGGCGACATTGTCGCGCATGACATGCCAGGTAATCTCCGGCCGGCCGAGCCTTAATTCGTCGGCAAGCCCTTCTTGCACCGCAAAGCCGTCCGCGCCCAGCGACGCCAGCGTGCCGGCAGCACCACTGAACTGGGCCAGGGTCGCGCGCGGCCGAAGCTCGGCCAGCCGCTGGCGGTGCCGCTCGATGCCCGACAGCCAGACTGCAACCTTGTATCCGAAGGTCACCGGCAGCGCTTGTTGCAGATGGCTGCGGCCGGCCATCACGGTGTCGCGGTGTTCGCGCGCAAGCCCCGCGAGCAGCCCGGCGACGGCGTCGAGATCGGCGCCGATAATGTCCAGCGCATCGCGGACTTGCAGTGAAAGGGCGCTGTCCATGATGTCCTGGGTAGTGGCGCCCCAGTGGCAATACTCGCCCAGCCCGTCGCGGCACGCCGCGACGATGCCCTCGACCAGCGGCAGGATCGGATAGAACACCCGCTCGACGCCGCGCTTGTAGGCGTCGAAATCGAGATGCTCGAATTTGGCCTTGGCGGTGATTTCATCCGCCGCCTCCTGCGGGATGATGCCGAGCCGGGACTGCACCCGGGCCAGCGCCGCCTCGACATCGAGATAGCGTTGCAGCACGGCCTCGTCGGCGAAGATCGCGCGCATTGCTTCGGTGCCGTACAGATTGCGGAATATCTCGGAGTCGAGGACGGTCGATGGCATGGCGGTTCCTTTGGTTAATTCTTAACGGGCCTGGTGGTTTATACGATATTGACAATTTGGCGCCCACAAACCTAGTTTCGCCACCTTGAACGCGGCAGATATGGCAATATTTCACGATGAAAATTCTGATCGTTGCGGCGGCGGTTCTGCTCGGTTGCCTTCAGGGCGTGGCCGCGCAAACGGTGATCCGCTTCGCCTTGCCGACCGCGGCCGATCATCCGCGCAACCAGGTGCTGGCGCGCTGGGCCGGGGCGGTGGCGAAGATATCGGACAACCGGCTGACCATCGAATTCCGGCACGGCGAAACCCGCTATGACGGCTCGCGGATACTGAATGCAGTGGCCGAGGGCGCGACCGACATGGCCGCGCCCGGCTGGTGGCTGGTGTCGCGGTTCGCGCCGAACTTCCGCGTCTCCGCCTTGCCGATGTTCTATGGCCGCGCCGCCGCCGACATGACCGCGATCTTCGACGGGCGGCTCGGCCAGGCGCTGGATCAATCGCTGGAACGGGCGTTGCCGGTCAAGGTGCTGGGCCGCCGGATCGATCTTGGATTCGGCCATATCTACCTCGCGGCGGCGCCGGTCGAGCGCTACGGCGATCTTCGTGGATTGAACGTCCGGGTGCCGGGCGGCAGCGCCGATCTGGCGCGCTATCTGGTCTTCGGGGCGACGCCGCGCCGGGTTGCGATTGCGAAACTCTTCGACGCGCTGCGGCGCAAGCTGATCGGCGGCCTGTTGACCACCCATGCCTTTGTCGCCGACGCCGAGCTGTGGCGTGCCGGCGTGAAATTCGCCTTCCTCGACAATCAGGTGTTCTATCAATACACGCCGGTTTTCAATCTAGCGCGCTGGCGGGCGCTGCCGGTGGAGGAGCGCGAATGGCTGTCGCGCAGCTGGGAGGAAAGTGTCGACAAGATGCGGGCCGCAAATGCGTTGATCGGTGCCGAAGCAAAGAAAGATCCC
>PTKA01000356.1 GCA_002937525.1 Alphaproteobacteria bacterium MarineAlpha10_Bin3 | reverse complement strand
ACCGAACGGGTCAACTGGACCGGATTATCCGTCACCCCGGCCCGCAGCGACCCGCCGGCGCCGGCCATGAACAGCACCGTGGCCAGCGACGGTTCGCAGTTCTCGCCGATCCGCTCGACTACCTCGGCCAGCGCATCGGGCATCGCCATTTCCACCGGCGTCAAAGTTTCGTCGAGTTCGCAATACAGTGCGTCCTCGCCGGTCGTGCTGGTCATCAAAAGCCGCATGCCGGGCCAGGCGGTCCTGGCGTCGAAGGTCTCGATGATGCTCAGCGGGTCGATGATATCGGTGCCGCCCCAGCCATGGCCTGGTGCGGCGACCTGGAAATAGCGTCCGGCGGTCGATTTGCGGCCCCTGATCCGGATCCCCGTCGGCTTCATGCCCAGCACCTTGCCGGCCTGGTGTTCCGACAGCACGCCGGTGATATGGTCGTCCAATACGATCACTTCGTCGGCATGTCCGAACCACTGCTTGGCGAAGATGCCGATCGCCGCCGATCCGCAACCGACCCGCATGCGGCGTTCCTCGACGCCGTCGATGACCGGCGCCTTGCCGGCCTCGATGACGAGTTTCGAGCCGCCTTCGATCGCCAGCTCGACCGCCTCCTTGTTGCACAGCGCCATCAGGATTTCGCAGGTGACGGCACCTTCCTTCTTGGCGCCGCCGGTCAGGTGGCGCACGCCGCCAAGCGACAGCATCTGCGAGCCGTATTCCGCCGTGGTGATATGGCCGACATGCTGGCCCTTGGCGTGAATTGCGGCGGTCTCGTCGCCGATATGGCGGTCGGTGTCGATCTTCACCTTGACGCCGCAATAGCTGAAGATCGCTTCCGAGACGACGGTGACCGTATCGACGCCCTCGAACTGGCTGGATACGATGAAGGGTGCTGGCTTGTAGTCGGGATAGGTCGTGCCCGCACCGATGCCGGTCACGAACACGTCGGCGCCGGTGACCGGGTTGCCGTTCCAATCCGTCTCGGCCTCAAGAAACGGCACCATGGCGCCGCCGCCTTGGGTGGTGCGTTCGCTCAGAACCAGAGGGTCGGTGCGGATCAGCCGGCCGTCTTCGTTGGCGTAGCGCGCACAGGCACCGGCGCGGCCGGGCCGGATCCGGCACAGGACCGGGCAGGCGTCGCAGCGGATGATACCGTCCGATCCTTCACGCGCGCCGAACAGTTCGGTGCGGTCGATTGTGTTGGCCATCGCGTCCTCCTTCTTCTTCTCTTACGCCTGTCGGCCCTTGTGCAGCGCTTCCAGCAGGCGATGCGGCAACATCGGCACGCAGGTTACCCGTATTCCCGTCGCGTGGCGGATCGCCCCGAAGATCGCCGGCGCGGTTGGAATCAAGGCCGGTTCGCCGATCCCCTTGGCGCCATACGGCCCCAATGGTTCCGCGTCCTCGATCAGGATGATGTCGATTTCGGGCACGTCGCCGACGGTCGGGATCAGATAGTCGTGCAAATTCTCGGTGCGGCCGGGGATGTATTCTTCCATCAGCGCCATGCCGATACCTTGTGCGATTCCGCCATTGATCTGTCCCTCGATCAGGCCCGGATTGATCGCTTTTCCGACATCGTGGGCGGCGACAATGCGGCGCAGATGCACGGTGCCAAGTTCGATATCGACTTCCAGATCGGCAATCTGCGCGGCGAAGCCATAGGTCGCGTATGGGTTGCCCTGGCCGTTCTGGTCCAGCGCCGTGGTCGGCGGGTCGAACCGGCCCTCGCCGGCCAGCTCCGGCGTGGCCGCCAGATCGAGCGCCGTAGTGCGGCCCGCATCGCGCACGTTCAGCCGCGCGCCGTCGAGCGCCAGTTCGGCGTCGTCGCCCGCATTGGCCAGACGCAGTATCCTGGCCCGCAGATCGCGGCCCGCCAGATAGGCCGCCTTGCCGCTCACGAAGGTCTGACGCGAGGCCGAAGTCTTGCCAGCATCCGGGGTCAGATCGGTGTCGCCCAGCACCAGATCGAAGGCGTCCGGCGGCAGGCCCAGCGCGTCGGCGCAGATCTGCAACAGTACCGTATTCGACCCCTGGCCGATATCGACCGCGCCGCTGAACAGGGTCACGCGCCCGTTTGGCGACAGGCTGACCCGGATGGTCGAGGGGTTGGACATCGCGGTGTTGCCGCAGCCATACCACATACAACCGATGCCGATGCCGCGCCGCCGCGCGCCCTTTCGGTTCGATTGCGCCGCTTCGGCGCGCAGCCGTTGCCAATGCGGCCGCAGCGCATCCAGGCACTGGGTCAGCCCAACGCTGAATTCGAGCACCTGGCCCGTCGCCGTCGGCTGGCCGGCCCGAAGGGCGTTGCGGGCGCGGAACTCGAACGGGTCGATTTTCAGCTTCAGCGCCAGATCGTCGTACAGCTGTTCCTGCAATATCGCGGCTTGCGGAATGCCGAAGCCCCGGAACGCGCCCGCCGGCGGGTCGTTGGTGTAGATCGCGCGCGTCGCCACGCGCACATTCGGCACCCGGTAGGGGCCGCTGCCATGCACCGGCACGCGGTCGGCCACGGTCGGCCCCCACGATGCGTAAGCGCCGGTGTTGAAATCGACCGACATGTCGATCGCCAGCAAGTTGCCGTCCGCATCGGCGGCGGCGCTGGCGCGGACCGATGCCGGGTGGCGCTTGGTGGTAGACGCCATGGATTCGATGCGCGTATAGACGCCGCGCACCGGGCGCTTCAGCGTCCAGGCGGCGACCGCCAGCAAGGGCTGTAGCGACAGATCGAGCTTGCCGCCAAACCCGCCGCCGCACGATGACGGAATGATGCGCACCGCATCGTGCCCGACCCCGAGCACGCGGGCGCATTCGGCCAGGTCGATATAAGGCGACTGGGTGCAGGCGGTGATCTCGATCCGGTCGCCGACGCGCACCGCGAAGCCGGCCTCGGGCTCGATATAAGCGTGTTCGACGAACGCGGTTTGCAAGGCGCCTTCGGCGAACGCCGCTGCATTTTCGAGCGCCGATTCAACGTCGCCCTTGCGCAGATAGCCTTCGACCAGCACATTGTCCGGGTGCGACGCATGGACCGGCGCGGCCCCTGCGGCCCCTGCGGCAACGGCGGCGGCGA
>PTKA01000355.1 GCA_002937525.1 Alphaproteobacteria bacterium MarineAlpha10_Bin3 | reverse complement strand
TGCACATTGGCGTAAACCCGGTCCGCTTCGGGCGACGGAAAAAACGAAAACCCGACCCGGCCCCCAACAATCATGCCGATACTGACAATCAACGCACCGACCGAGATGGCCAATGTCACATAGCGCCAACGTAACGCCAGGCGGACGCTGGCCTGAAACGGGCCGTCGCGGAACCGGTCAAAATGATTGTTGAACCAGACCCTGGGCGCGGAACGGCGGCCCGCATTCCAGCGCAGCGCGCCGCGCATATGCCCCGGCAGCACGAAAAAGCATTCCACCAGACTGGCGATTATGACGGCGATCACCACCATCGGAATCGACTGAATGATCTGCCCGATAATGTCGGATATCACCAGCAGCGGAATGAAGGCGGCAATCGTCGTCAGGGACGAGCTGAACACCGGCGCCGCCATGCGTTGGGCGCCGTTAACGGCGGCGTCGAGCGGATTATCGCCGTGCCTCGCCCGCCAGGCGGCGTGTTCGCCGACGACAATCGCATCGTCGACGATGATACCCAGCGCCATGATCAACCCGAACAAACTGACCATATTGATCGACTGGCCGGTCAGGCTCATCACTATCATGGTGGCGAAAAGCGACACCGGAATGCCCATCGCGACCCAGAACGCGGTCGGCGTATTGAGGAACAGGAACAGGATCAGCAGAACCAGCACCAACCCGCCGCCGCCATTGACGAGCAGCAGCTTGATCCGGCCGCGGATCAGATCCGCCCGCACGTCATATTGTTCCAGCTTCAGATTGGCCGGCAAGGTCGGCCTGATTTCCCGCAGGTAATCATCGACCGTCTCGGCGACTTTCAGCGCATCCGCGTTGACCGACCGCAAGACCCGCAATTCGATGGCGCGATCGCCGTCCCGCCAGGCGGTCCTGCCGGCCTCGTCGAACTGTTCGCTGACCCGGGCGATATCGCGCAGCAATATCTTTTGCCCGTTTTCGAGGGCCCGCACTTCGATCCGCCCGACGCCGGCGGCATCCTTGCGCAGGCCGACGCTGCGGATTTGCCGTTCGGCCGGCCCGGTGGTATCGCCGGATGGCAGATCCTGCGAGGTCTGGCGTATCCGCTCGGCGATATCGCCCAACGACAGGTCGATCTGGAGCAACGCTTGCGGTGCGACTTCGACCCAGATTTCGGCGTCCCGGTCGCCATATAAGACGATCTTGTCGATTCCCCTGGCCAGCAGATCGTCGCGCAGGCGCTTGGCAATCGCCTTCAGGGACGCTTCTGGATTGGGGCCGGAAAGGACCAGGCGGGTGATCGGGTCATGGCGGATGGCCTGCTGAATTTTCGGCGTCTCGCTGTCTTCGGGCAAGGTCGTGACCTGGGCGACCGCCGTCTCCACATTGGACAGCGCCAGTTGCATGTCGATACCGGCGTTGAACTCGATTACGACCCGGCCATTGCCCTCGACCGAAGAAGATTGAACCCGCCGGACCCCATCGAGAAACCGGACCTGGGACTCGATTGCCTGGACGATATTGGAATCGACATCCTCGGCGCTGGCGCCGGGCCATTCAACGCCGATACTGATGAAGTCGAGCCCGAAATTCGGGAAGAATTGCACGTTGAGATGGCGCAATGCGTAGAGCCCGCCAACCAGCATCGCCACCATCAACAGATTTGCCGCGGTCCGGTGGCTGGCGAACCGCCGGATCAACGAAAACCCATCCTTGTTCATGGCGTCGATACCAGAACGCCGGGGCCGACTTCGGGAAGGCGCGTGATCAACACATCATCGCCCGCCTTGAGCCCGCCCTGGACCAGAATATCGGAACCGAGCCAGGTGACGATCCGCGTCTTGCGCGGCACCAGACGGTTGTCGACGATGATGTAGACCGTATCGCCGTCATGCAACGCTGAATCGGGCAGCCGAAAGACGCCGTTATAGCGCGGCCCCGGAAGTTCCACCCGAACGAAGGCGCCGGGCCGCAGGCGGGAGTCCGCGCCAACCCCGCGCAGAACCGCATACATGCTGACGCCACCGCTGGCGGTTTCGATCTCGCCGCCCGCGCGCTTGAGCACCGCTTCGAGGGGCCGCGTTGCGCCATCCCAGTAGATACCGGCGACGCGGCCGGCAAAATCGCTGCCGAGCCGGGCGAATTGCGCGTTGCCAATATGAAACCGGACTTCAAGCCGGTTGGCGTCGATCAGTCGCGCGACGCGGTCGCCGACACCCAGTCTTTTGCCGAATTCGGCTTCGACATTGAGTACGAACCCGTCGAACGGCGCCAGCAACCGGGTTCGCCCCAGATCGTGGCGCGCGCGCCGCAAGGCAATTTCGAGCCTGACGATAGCGGAATTCTGCTGGTCCAGCTTGGACTTCCAGATCTCGATCGAGCGCTCGCGGTCGGTCAGACGCTGTTCGTTTTGGCTCAACGCCAGACGCGCATCGTCGAGCGTCTTGACCGAGGATGCCCCCGATCCACGCAATTTCTGACGCCGTTCCACGTCGCGCCGCCGGATCGCAACCTGCGCCTTGTCGTGCAGCAGAAGCGCTTTTTCGCCTTCATACTCGGCCCGGATCTGGCGCAGCCGCGCCCGCGCCTCGGCGCGTTGCGCCAGGCGTTCATCGATATCGGCCTGATAATCGAATGGATCGATGGCGATCAGCAATTCGCCCTTGGCGACCACGCCGCCTTCGCGAAAATTTTCACCGACTTTAACGATCTGGCCAGCCACCAGAGGGCGCAATTCGACCTTTCGCCCGGCGACCACCTCGCCGAACAGCCGCAGATCGGGCTGCACATCGATCAATTTGGCGCGGACGCTTTCCACCATCCAGGTCTTTTCCGGCGGCGTCTGGCGCACGGTCTGCGGCCGGCTTTTCCACAGGGAAAAAGCGCCGTACGCCGCCAGCGCCAGCACCACAAACGGCAGGACGATTTTCATGGCCGGCCGCATTACCGCACTCCCCTGGAATCGCTGCGATCCAGAAGCGGCAACCCCAGCGAGCCGAGGATGACGGGCGTCAATATCTTGGCGACAAAGGCGACATTGGCCGGCGTGTATTCCTGCCAGCCAAGCCGCGCGCAAACCACCACCCGCACCGCCTCGAAAGACA
>PTKA01000354.1 GCA_002937525.1 Alphaproteobacteria bacterium MarineAlpha10_Bin3 | reverse complement strand
CGACAGCAGCGGTTCGTTGGTGACCACGAACAGCAAGGCGTCCGCGTCGCCGGCGGTATGATTGGTTTCGCCGCCGCCGGGAAAACAGAATATGTCTCCCGCCGTCCAGGCGATCCGGTCGCCGCCATTGCGGCTTTCGCCGGCACCCAACATCACATAATAGATTTCACCGCTCGCCGCGTAGCGGCTGACATGCGCGCCGCCTGATTCCAGGCGAAGATAGCGGCACAAAAGCGTCGGCGTCGTCGCCGGATAGTCGATTTCGAGCGCATCGCTGGAATCGAGCAGAATTTCCGCCGTCCTTGTCGCCGGGTCCAGGGCGCGGTCGCGTTCATCGAGAAACTGCCGGCGCGGCACCCGCGACCATTGAAAGGCGAATGCGTTGGCTGGATCGTGATATTCCGCGCGGCGGGTATATATGGTATCGCTGGCCGCGCTAACGCCTTCGGGCATCGGTTATCCTCCGTCAAAAAATACGCGCCGCCAGTCTAGCCCATCGTCAACGCCATTTGGGATAAACCATGCCCCAGCCCGCCTCCCGCCTCGCCCGTCTGCCGTTCTATTACGGCTGGGTAGTCATTGCCGTGGCCTTCGTGACCATGGCGGTCGGGGTCAATTCCCGGACCGCGTTTTCGCTTTTGCTGCCACCGATCCTGGCCGAATTCGGCTGGTCGCGCGCGGTGGTGTCGGGAATATTCTCGGCCGGTTTCATTGCCTCGACGTTGATTTCGCCGCTGACCGGGATGTTGATGGACCGTTTTGGCCCGCGCTGGCTGATGCCGGCCGGCGCCATCGTCGCCAGCGCCGGGCTGACGCTCGCCACATTCGCCACCCAGGCGTGGCATTTTTACGCCACCCTGGGGGCAATGTCGGTGTCGGGCAGCGTTGTCATCAGCTATATCGGGCACTCCTTGTTCCTGCCGAACTGGTTCGTGCGCCGGCGCGGCCTGGCGATCGGCATCGCTTTTTCCGGTGTCGGCGTCGGTTCGATCACGCTTTTTCCCTGGCTGCAATCCCTGATCGACGATATCGGCTGGCGTCAGGCGTGCTGGGCGTTGGCGGGCTTGCTGATCGTGGCGGTGATCCCGCTCAATGTTCTTTTGCAGCGCAAACGGCCCGAGGAACTCGGGCTTTTGCCGGACGGCGACCATTCGCCGCGCGAACGCGAAGCCGTATTGGCGCCCGACAATATCGTCGATCCGGCCTGGGCCGCGGTCGAGTGGACGGTGGCGCGGGCCATGCGGACGTCTCGGTTCTGGTGGCTGGCGTTTGGATTTTTCTGCGCGCTTTTCGTGTGGTACGCGGTGCAGGTGCATCAGACCAAGATACTGGTGGAAGCGGGGTTCGATGCGGGCCTTGCGGCCTATGCGCTGGGGCTGGTCGGCTTGACCGGGATCGCCGGGCAGATCGGTCTCGGCTATTTCTCCGACCGGGCCGGACGGGAATGGGCCTGGACGGTCAGCCTTGTTGGGTTCGTTCTTTGCTATGCGCTGCTGTTGCTGATCGACAGATTTCCATCGCCAGCACTTGTGTATCTGATGGTCGCGTCCCAGGGGGTGTTAGGATATGGGGTGGCGGCGGTGTTCGGCGCGATTTCGATAGAGTTGTTCCAGGGCCGCAATCATGGCGCGATCTTCGGCACATTTGGGGTGTTTTCGATGTCCGGCGCCGCCGCCGGCCCGTGGGTGTTCGGCGCTATTTACGACTGGAGCGGCGCCTACACTTACGCCTTCTGGCTGGCTATCGCGCTCAGCTTGCTGTCGATGGTGGCGATCTGGCGGGCGGCCCCGCGCAAGGTCAGGCTGGTCGCCGGGCGGGTTCAGTAAAGCTGTGTCTTGTAGCGGGCGACCATTTCATCCTGGCCTTCGGTCGGCGCGGCGGAATCGATCTGGTCGGCGATCATCCGGCCCAAAGTCGGCAAACTCTTGCGGTCGATATGGGTGGCCGCGTCCCACAGCCCGGCGCGCATGATCGCCTTGGGGCAATGCAGATAAAGCTGTTTGATTTTTACCACCAGCACCGTCGCCGGCAGCTTGCCCTTGACCGCGAAGCGCTGGCGCAAATCATCATCGTCGCGGATTTCCGCAAAACCGTTGATGCGCAGCACCTCGTCCATGCCGGGTATCAGGAAGATCAAAGCCACGGCCGGATTGCCGAGGATGTTGCCAAGCGTATCGAGCCGGTTGTTGCCGGGCCGGTCGGGGATCGCCACGGTTTCATCGTCGATCACCTGCACGAAGCCCGGCGCTTCGCCGCGCGGCGACACATCGGTCAACCCGTCCGCCCCCATCGTGCCGAGGATCAGGAACGGGCTGAGTTCGATCAACCGGCGCGAATGTTTTTCCAGCCGTTGCAGTTCTTTGTCCACCGCGCGGCCCTTCGCGGCGACATAATGGTTGCGTAATTCGGCCATCGTTTCGATGCGCGCCATGGCGGTTTTCCCTGTCGTTGCCGGAACCAGCCTATCACAAGGACGTTGCGGCGCGCGCGGCTTGATCGTACAGCCCGGACAGGGCGCGCAGGACCGAGGCGGCGCGGCCGGTTTCGGCGTTCTCTATCCCGCCCAGCGCGGCCATGGTTTCGATCAGGCAGGTATCGGCAAGCCGCTTGGCCCGGCCGCGATGGTTGACCGTGTGCAGCACCAGAACGTCGAGTGCCGCGAGGTCCGGCGCATCGCGCGCGACCAGATGCGCCGAGGAGACGATTTTTCCTGCCGGCGGCGTCCATCATGTCGCCTTGGGGGGTCCGTAGCCGCCGCCGGTCGGCGTTTGCAGTACGAAGACATCTTCCGGGCCGATCGTGGTTCCGTCCTGGCCGGTGAGGGTGACGATTGTGCCATCCGCCCGTTCGACCCAGTTGCGGCCGCATTGGCCGGGCTCTCCGCCAGCGACGCCATAGGGCGGCACGATGCGGTGATTCGACAAAATGACCACTTCCATCTCTTCCAGGAAGCGCAGCCGGCGCTCGATGCCATCGCCGCCATTATAGGCGCCCCGGCCGCCGGAGCCCCGCCGGATCGAGAAACTGTCAAGCATCACCGGATAGCGCCATTCCAGCACTTCGGGGTCGGTCAGCCTTGTGTTG
>PTKA01000353.1 GCA_002937525.1 Alphaproteobacteria bacterium MarineAlpha10_Bin3 | reverse complement strand
TGGCCGGGCGTTATCGCCAGTGCCGCCCGGTAGCGCGCCGCTGCCTCGTCCATCCGCCCCAGCCCCCGGAACGCATTGCCCAGATTGTTATGCGCGGCGGCGTAATCGGGCGTGATCGCCAGCGCCGCCCGAAAGCTCGCCACGGCCTCGTCCAGCTTTCCCAGATCGTGCAGCACCGCGCCAAGATTGTTATGCACATCGGCGGCGTCCGGCGTGATCGCCAGCGCCGCCCGGTGGCTTGCCGCCGCCTCGTTCAGCCGGCCTTTATCCTTGAACACGATCGCCAGATTGCTGTGCGCATCGGCGTAGTCGGGCTTTATCGCCAGGGCCTTCAAGATGAGTTCTATCGAATTCTCGCTGTTGCCCATTTGGTGGGCGACGACGCCCAGCAGATGCAGGGCGACCGGCTGGCCGGGGTCGACCTGCACGATCCGCCGGTAGATGCGCTCGGCCTCGGGCAAGCGGCCCGCCGCATGGTGCTGCACGGCAAGGTCCAGTTCGCGTTGCCGCGAAGACGGGGTTGCCGATTGTCTGGGCATCCTGTTCTTGGCTGATTGTCTGGTTGTTTTTTACCGGCGGCGCATTTCCCGACAGGCTCCGTTCGCCAATAATATAGACCCCTACGGGCCCCATGGGCGCGATGTTTTCGGCCTTGCTCGCGCGACGGATTTCGTCAAACTCGTCTCTTTGTGAATATGGCTTCGATTTAATCAGTCGGTGACCTAAACTACGCCCCGGTGCGTCTCATCGGGGAGTTTCGCCATGCCATCGGTTCTGTCCGCCGGTCAGGAACAAGACTATCGAAAGGACGGATTTATCATTGTCCGCAATATGTTCTCGGCCGCGGAGGTCGATTTGCTGCGCCGCGCGATGGAAGAAGACCCGGAAATCGCCGCCCATTCGCTGATCCGTCCCGACACCCAGGGCGGCGGCACCCGCATCTCGTTGTGGAACCGCGCCGGCAACAGCGTCTACGGGTTGGCGGCGCGCACGGCGCGCATGGTCGATACGGCGGAAGCCCTGATCGGCGAACCGGTCTATCACTTTCAATCCAAGCTCACCGCCAAGGACCCGTTTGGCGGCGGCGCCTGGGAATGGCATCAGGATTACGGCTACTGGTACTATAATGGCTGCCTGCGGCCCGACATGCTGAGCATGATGATCGCCCTTGACCGGTCCGACCGCACCAATGGCTGCCTTCAGGTCATCCGGGGCTCGCACAGGCTGGGGCGGATCGACCATTTGCAGGTGACCGAAAAACAGAATTCGGCCGACCCGGCCCGCCTGGAACACATCCTGGCGCGCCATGAGGTCGTCCATTGCGAGTTGGACCCCGGCGACGCGCTGATTTTTCACGCCAACACCCTGCACCGGTCCGACCAGAACCAGTCGCCTAACCGGCGCTGGACGCTGATTATCTGTTACAACGCGGTCGCCAACGACACCGTTACCCGCGACGACGACCGCTATTATGTGCCACTGGATAAGGTCGGCGACGATGCGGTATTGGCGGCGGGTCTCAAATTCGCCGGCGGCGGCCGCGAACATTTCACCAGCCAGTCTTACGTCCCGGCCGCTGAAAAAGCTTCTTGATTGAAGGACCCGGACATGGACCAGTGGCGCATCGGCGACGTTAAAATCACCCGCATCGTGGAATTGCAGGTGACCGGCGGCAGCCGCTTCATCCTGCCGCAAGCGACGCGCGAGGAAATCCAGGCAATCGGCTGGATGGCGCCGCATTTCGCCGATGCCGACGGCCGCCTGATTATGAGCATCCACGCCTTGATCGTGGAAACGCCGGACCGGCGGATCATGGTCGATACCTGCCTTGGCAATGACAAAGTGCGGGCGATTCCGGGCTGGAACATGCGCCACGGCCCGTTTCTGGAGGATATCGCCGCCGCCGGCTATCCGCGCGAATCGATCGACACCGTGCTATGCACCCATCTGCATGTCGATCATGTCGGCTGGAACACCATGCTGGTCGATGGCAAGTGGCGGCCGACATTTCCCAATGCGCGCTATCTGATCGGCGCCAAGGAATGGGAACATTGGAGTTCCGAGGACGCAAATCAGCGCCGGGGCGACGACATCATCGGCGATTCGGTGCGCCCGATCTTCGACGCCGGTCTCGCCGATCTGGTGGAAATGGATCATGCAGTCGGCGACGGCGTGTGGCTGGAGCCGACGCCGGGCCACACGCCGGGCCATGTCAGCGTGCGGATCTCGTCGCGCGGCGAAGACGCGATCATCACCGGCGACTGCATGCACCACCCCTGCCAGATCGCCCGTCCGCAATGGTCCAGCGCCGCCGACAGCGATGCCGACGCCGCCCGCACCACCCGCCTGGCATTCCTGGAACGCTACGCCGACGGCCCGGTTCTTGTCATCGGCACCCATTTCGCAACCCCGACCGCCGGCCACATCGCGCGCGACGGCGACGTTTACCGCCTCGACGTTTGAGGCTACGCCAGCCTTGCCAGTCGCCAAGTCAGGAGAAAATCATGCGCGGGTTTTCGCTGGATCATGTCGGGTTCATGGTGCGCGATCTGGACGCGGGCGCAGCACTGTGGGCGCGGCTCGGCTTTCGGCTCTCGCCGCGCAGTCCGCAGATGGGGCGCGTGCCGGGCCAATTGGCAATGGCGCCCTGGGCGACGGCCAATCACTGCGCCATGTTCCAGCGCGGCTATCTGGAACTGATCGGCGTCGTTCAAGCGGATAATTTCAACCCGTGGGACGCCTTCCTGGACCGCTTCGAGGGCATCCATATCATTGCCTTTCGCTGCGACGACGCGGATGCGGCTTATGCCGTGCTAACCGCGCGCATCGGCGGCTTCGACCCGCCCTTGCAACGCCAGCGCAACGCCCCCTTCGACGGCGGCACGCGGTTGTTCCGGTTTCGTAACGTCTTCAGCCAGGACGACCGCTTTCCCGAAGGCCGCTTCATCGTCATCGAACACCAGACCCCGGAAGTCATCTGGCAGGACGCGCTGATGACCCATTCCAACGGCGCGGTGGCCATAGAGGAAGTCGTGTTCTGCGCCGACCCGCCGGCGTCCACGCGCCGCCGCCTGGCCGGCATCATCGGCG
>PTKA01000352.1 GCA_002937525.1 Alphaproteobacteria bacterium MarineAlpha10_Bin3 | reverse complement strand
CGCGGCGCCGGGTGTGAGAATGGCGCCGAAGACAACCGGATGAAAAACCAATGGCCATGAATTTCGACACCATCATTGTCGGCGGCGGGTCGGCCGGGTCGGTGCTGGCGAACCGGCTTTCGGCGCGCAGCGCGCACCGCGTCCTGCTGCTGGAAGCCGGGCAGGACATGCCGCACGGCAAAGTGCCCGAGGTAATCCTCGACAGCTATCCCGGCACCGCCTATCTCGATACCCGGTTTCACTGGACCGACCTCAAGGTCACCACGCAGGTCGTTTCGCACAACGCGCCCGATAGCGCCCGCCCGCCTTTGCGCAAATACGAACAGGCGCGGGTGCTGGGCGGCGGCTCGTCGATCAACGGCCAGCTCGCCAACAGGGGCGCGCCCGGCGACTACGACGAATGGCATTCGCGCGGCGCCGCGGGCTGGAACTGGAACGCCGTGCTGCCCTATTTCAAGAAGATCGAGCGCGATATGGATTTCGACGATTCCTATCACGGCCAGACCGGCCGCATCCCGGTGCGCCGGATTCACCGCGAACACTGGAACAAATATTCCAAGGCCGTCGGCGAAGCGTTCCATGCGGCGGGCTACGAATTCCTGCCCGACCAGAACGGCGAATTCAAGGACGGCTATTTTCCGGTCACCATGTCGAACGCCTATGAACGCCGGGTATCGGCCGCCATCGGCTATCTCGACCCGGCCACGCGGCAGCGCGAAAACCTGACCATTCTGGCGCAAACCCAGGTCACCCAACTGCTGTTCGATGGCCAGCGCTGTGTCGGCGTCAAGGCGCAGAGCGGTGGCCGCAAGACCGAATTTCGCGGCAATGAGGTCATCGTTTCGTCGGGCGCCATTCATTCGCCGGCGCATCTGCTGCGCGCGGGCATCGGCCCGGCCATGCATTTGCGCGAAATGGGTATCGACGTGCGGGTGAATTTGGCCGGCGTCGGTCAGCGGCTGATGGATCACCCGTCGATCGCCGTGGCCTCGTTCATCGCACCCCATGCAAGGGGCGGTGAATTTACCCGCCGGCACATCCTGGTTGGCTTGCGCTATTCCTCGGGGATCGGCGGTGCGCCGCAAGGCGATATGTTCGTTGCCGGGGTCACCAAATCGGCCTGGCACGCGGTCGGCGAACAGATCGCCTCGATGATCATCTTTGTCAACAAGACCTATTCGCAATCGGGGCAGGTCAAGCTGGCGTCGGCCGACTGGAACGTTGAGCCGACCGTCGATTTCAACCTGCTTTCCGACGGCCGCGATCTTGCGCGCCTGATGGACGGCTTCAAGCGCATGGCGGCGATGCACGACCATCACGCCCACCGCGCCGTGACCAGCAATCCGTTCCCGGCCAGCTATAGCGACAAGGTGCGCCAGATCGGAACGGTCAATGCCCGGAACAAGATACTGACCAGCATCATGGCCCGGCTGCTCGACGGCCCGGCGCCGCTGCGCCGCTTCCTGATCGAAAAACTGATCATGGAGGATTACACCATGGCCGATGTGTTGGGCGACGACGCAAAACTGGAAGCCTTCGTGCGCAAGGCGGCGGTCGGCGTCTGGCACGCGTCGTGTACCTGCCGGATGGGCGCTGCCGACGACCCGATGGCGGTGACCGGCAATACCGGCCGGGTTCGCGGCATCGCCGGCTTGCGCGTCGTCGACGCCTCGATCTTTCCGGTCGTCCCCCGCGCCAACACCAATTTTCCAACCATGATGACGGCGGAAAAAATCGCCGACGCGATCCTGGAAGGGCGGTAGGCGGCGTTCCTATTGATAACATATATGTTATAATAAGGATATGATTGTCGTCGTCGAATATGAGGATAAAAACGGATCACACCCATTTTCGAAGTGGTTTAGAGCGCTCAATGCTCCGGCGGCGTTAAAGGTACGCACTGCCCTTGCGCGCATGGAAAACGGTAATTTTTTCAACATTGCGCCAGTCGGACAAGGCGTTAGTGAGTACAAGCTGGATTTTGGTCCCGGATACCGGATTTATTTCGGCAAGGACGGCGATAAATTGGTGATTCTCTTGGGAGGCGGTACCAAAAATCGGCAAAATCGTGACATCGGAGCCGCCCAAACCCATTGGACAGCGTACAAAACCCGAAAACGGAAGGGCTAGGGCCATGGCTTTAACGCGTGACTTCAAGGAAACCATCAAGCAACGGGCGCAAACCGACCCGGAGTTTCGAGTTGGCCTGCTGACCGAAGCGGCTGAATGTCTTCTCAATGACGAGGTGGATGTCGCCAAGGCCCTGTTGCGCGACTATGTTAATGCAACGCTCGGGTTTCAAGAACTGGCCAGCCTCACCGATAAAAAGCCCGCGAGCCTCATGCGCATGCTCAGTGGGAAAGGCAATCCTAGCCTGGATAATATTTCCAAGGTCATCGCTTCCTTGCGCCGCCATGAAGGCGTCAAGCTCCATGTCAGTGCGGGGTAATGGCCAAGCTGCTCGACATCCGGCCGCGCTACGCCGCTTCCTGATGGAAAAACTGATCCTGGAGGACTATGCGCTGGCCGATGTGTTGGGCGACGACGCGAAACTGGAAGCCTTCGTGCGCAAGGCGGCGGTCGGCGTCTGGCACGCGTCGTGTACCTGCCGGATGGGCGCTGCCGACGACCCGATGGCGGTCAATACCGGCCGGGTTCGCGGCATCGCCGGCTTGCGCGTCGTCGACGCCTCGATCTTTCCGGTCGTCCCCCGCGCCAACACCAATTTTCCAACTATGATGACGGCGGAGAAGATTGCGGATGCGATTTTGGATGGGCGGTAGGTTGTTGTCGTGATTGGTAATTTTCGTTTCCGAGCGGCCTTTATGTTGAGGCAAACGACAATACTCGGCATCTAAATTCGCTAGCGCGATAAAATCCCTTAAGGGAAACATTCGCGACGATGGTCACGCAATATCCGCTTTCGTGCCGTTCAGTTCCGCTCCACCCTCGGCGTTAGACGTGCCGGCGTGGTGGCGGTTAAGTCGCTCGTGACCCTAGAGCATATTCCGATCAAGTTTAGACGTATCCGGCGTTTCTGAAGTAATTGCTGCATTCCTGTGGCGGGAAGCGATCGAGCAAGTGGCCAATCGTGTCCCAGAGGTC
>PTKA01000351.1 GCA_002937525.1 Alphaproteobacteria bacterium MarineAlpha10_Bin3 | reverse complement strand
CGGCGGAACCGCCCCGGACGGTAAAATCGTCGCCGCCGATGACCACCGGCCGCCCGTCGATGCGGGCCCGCCCGAAGATGAAGTTCGACGGCGTCAGGGTTTCCAGCTCGTTCTTGCCGTCATAGCGCGCCATGCCGGCAATCTTGCCGATTTCGTGGAAGCTGCCGTCATCGGCCAGCATCGCGACGCGCTCTCGGATGGTGTAACGGCCGCCGTCGCGCTGTCGTTGGATGCGCGCAAGCCCGCCCAGTTCCTCCGCGAATGCCTCGCGCCGCTTCAACTCATCCAGTTCCGCTTGCCAGCTCATTGCGCATTCCTCGCGGCCTATCGTTTGGCCCAGCATACGCGGGACGGGCATTATGCGCTACTGGCCAGGCGCCCCAGGGTGGCGTCGGCGTAAACCGGTCGACGAGAAAATCGATGAAGGCGCGGACCTTTGGCGACAGGTGCCGCCGGTCCGGAAAGAGTGCGTAAATCGGTTTCTCGGTGACGATGTATTCGTCGAGACAGCTCACCAGCCTGCCCGCCCTCAAATCGGGCACGACGACGAAGGACGCCATCTGCGCGATGCCGAGCCCGGCCAGCACCGCCTCATGTACGGCGACGCCGCTGTTGGTTTCGAAACTGCCATCGACATGGATCGTGCGAATTTTGCCATCGAGCCTGAATGCCCAGTCGTTCATCGCCATGGCGTTCCGCAGCACCAGGCAGTTGTGATTGGCCAGCGCATCGGGGTGCCGCGGCAAGCCGTATTTTTCGATATAGGACGGCGCGGCGCAGATCAGCCGCCGGTCCACCGCCAGCCGGCGCGCGACCAGGGATGAATCGTGCAGTTCCGCCATGCGGATGGCGACATCGAATCCTTCCTGAACAAGATCGACCACCTTGTCGTTGAGCGACAGTTGAAATTTGAGATCGGGATAGCGGGCCAGAAAATCGGGTAGGATAGGCACGATCTGCTGCCGGCCGAAGGTCGTGGAACAGGTAACCCGCAAGAGACCGCGCGGCGCAGCGCTCTTGTTCGAGACCAGCGCCTCGGTTTCGGCGATATCGGCCAGAATCGCCGTTGCCCGGTGGTAATAGGCCTCGCCCTCGTCGGTCATGCTGAGCTGACGCGTCGTCCGGTTCAGCAGACGGACATCCAGACGGTCCTCAAGCCGGGTGATCTGCTTGCTGATGGCCGAGGGCGTCCGGTTCAGGGCGCGGGCGGCGGCGGAAAATCCCCCTTTCCGAACCACGTTGACGAAAATGGCCATTTCGCTTGATGAATCCATGCGACCCCGACTGTGTAGTTTAATTCACAAAACATATGAAAATATTGGGCATTATATATCAAGGGGAAAATATCGATATCTGTTTCAACCTCGCGGCACGGGCCGTGACGAGAAATTGAATTCGATGAAGGGACCCCTACCATGATACGCGCAACGATATTGGACCCCGGCGCCGTTGAGGAAGCCCGCAAACGTGGCCGGCAACTGCGTAGCCAAGCCTTCCACGAGTTTGCCCACTCGATCGCGACCGGCGTGCGCGGCACCTTTCGGGCGCTGTCGCGCGCCCTTGATTCGCGCATGGGACGCCCGTCCCCGTTCGACCGAAGCGTCCGTGTTGGGTGGCTGTAGACACGAAATAGCATCGATACGGGGCATCGCGGTCTGGTTCAGCGCCGCGATGCCCATCGCATTGCCGCTTGCCTTGCCACGCGGCGGCGTGCGGTTCTAACCTGTGCGTGCCGGGACTGAGCGCGGTAACAAGCAGGATATTACCGATGGCGACAACGCATTTCTCCAACGTCGATTGGATCGTCGCCTGGGATGACGCGCGGCGGCGCCATGTGTATCTGCGTGGCGGCGATCTGGTTTTTTCCGGCGCTGAAATCACCTTCGTCGGCATGGCCTTTGACGGCACCGCCGACACGGTTATCGACGGGACGGGCATGTGTCTCATTCCCGGGCTGGTCAATATCCACGCGCATCCCGCGAGCGAACCGTTTTTCCGCGGCATCCGCGAGGATCACAGCGTTCGCGAGCACTACATGACCGGGCTGTACGAACGCCTTTGTGCTTACGCGATCGAACCCGAATGGTTGAAATTTGGCGCCGAGGTTTCCTATTGCGACCTGCTGTTGAGCGGCGTCACCTCGTTGGTCGATATAACTTTTCCCTATCCCGGCTGGGTCGATGTGATGGCGCGTAGCGGGCTTAGAATGTTCGCAGCACCCGGGTTCAATACCTCGCGCTGGCACCGGGACAAACATCACGAACTCAAATTCATCGAGGACGAGGCCAAGGGAAGGCGGGATTTCGCCGCCGCGCTCAAACTGATTGACGCGCTGCAAGCTCACCCTTCGGGACGGCTTTCCGGTATCGTGTCGCCGGTTCAGGTCGAAAACAATACGCCGGAAATTCTGGTCGAAAGCCGCGCGGCGGCGCGCGAGCGCGGCATTCCCTGGACCCTGCACGCGTCGCAGTCGGTCGTCGAATTCAACGTCATGGTGCGGCGGCATGGCATGTCGCCGATTCAGTATCTGGACGGACTTGGCGTGCTGGGCAAGGGCACGATCCTGGGCCACGCCATGCTGGTCGATGACAATTCATGGGTCCGCTGGCATACCAAGACGGATGTAAAACTGCTTGGCGACAGCCAAACCGCCGTCGCCCATTGCCCGACGCCGTTCATGCGTTATGGCACGGTGATGGAGCATTTCGGCCGCTACCGCGAAGCCGGAGTCGTGCTGGGGATCGGCACCGATACCTTCCCGCATAACCTGATCGAGGACATGCGCTCGGCCGCCATCCTGGCCCGCGTCGCCAGCCATGATGGGCACGCGGCCAGCACCTCGGACGTTTTTCACGCCGGCACGGTGGGTGGTGCTACGGCGCTTATGCGCGACGATCTGGGCCGGCTCGCGGTCGGGGCCAAGGCGGATTTGGCGGTCGTCGATCTCACCCATCCGCTGATGATGCCGGTCCGCGACCCGCTGGCCGGCCTGATCCACAGTGCCGCGGACCGCGCGATCCGCGACGTCTATGTCGATGGCCAGCAGGTGGTGAAGGACGCCATGGTTCTGACTCTGGACCGGCAGGGCGCCGCGGAACGCCTGGCGGAAGGTCAGG
>PTKA01000350.1 GCA_002937525.1 Alphaproteobacteria bacterium MarineAlpha10_Bin3 | reverse complement strand
CCCCTTTCTGGCGCAAAACCCCGGCAATGCGGACTTCTTCGTGGGATCGGCGCGCCCGGGTCATTTCATGTTCGACCTGCCCGGCTATATAACCGGTGTTCTGGAAGGGCTCGGCCTGGGCGCGGTCAGCGTGCTGGCCGAGGATACCTGCGGCGATCCCGCGCGGTTCTTCAGCTACCGGCGCGCCACCCATTGCGGCGAGCCCGATTACGGCCGCAGCCTTTCGGCAATCGCCCTGACGGCGCAGGAGTAACGACATGCCCTATCTTATCCAGTTGATTGCCCTGGCCCTGTTGTTGATGGTAGCGAGTTGTGTCTTCTTTTAGGCCATGGCGGCGCGCGGTTCTATTATTCTGCCTGACCGTGGCGGCCTGCGGGCCGCTGCCAAAACCCTTCCGGGCCGATCCGGCCGGCGGCGCCGAACACCCCTTTGTCGCCATGCAGGACAACGCCGGCGTGGTTGTGGCCCCCCTGATTGGCGCGCCGCCGGCGGTCGCCGGGCCGATGGCCGAAATCATGGCGGCGGCCCTGCGCCGTGAAGATATTCCCGCCACCACCAGCAGCGCGATCAAGGACGCCTTTCTGCTCGAAGGCCAGGTCGGCCTGGCGCGCCTGCCCAATGGTGCTGTGCCGATCATGTGGACTCTCAGCGATCGCGAGGGCCGGGCCGTCGAAACCCTAACCACCGAACATCTCGTCCTGCCCGCGGCGTGGCGCGCCGGCGACGCTGAAATGCTCCAGGCGCTGGCCGCGTCCGCCGCACCGCTCATTGCCCGCACGCTGCAAGCCAATCTGCCTGCCGTGGCGGCCGAGGATTCGCCGACGCTGGGCGTCGTCGCCGTCGAAGGCGCGCCGGGCAATGGCAATATAGCACTGCGCGTGGCCTTCGATGCGGTGCTGCGCAATGCCGGGTTGCCGCTCGCCGCCGATCCCGGGGCGGCCACGGTCCAGATCTTCGGGACGGTTCGGGTCACGCCGGGCGCCGGGCCAAAGGCGAAGGTCGCGATAGAGTGGGTTTTGCGCGATGCCAGGGGCGGCGAGATCGCCGTACTCAACCAATCGAACGCCATTGAACGCGGCCGGCTCGATGGCCAATGGGGGTCGCTGGCCTATGACGTGACCAACGCCATGGTCGATAGCGTCGCCCGGATGTTGCGCGCGATTGACGATCGGTAGCGAATCCGTCTTCGTTGGCGTCGGAGCCGTTTACAGGCCGTCCGGCCCTTGATATACGTTTCGCCTCTTTACGACACAGAGTACAGGCATGAAGATCTTGAGCGGCAACAGCAACCGGGCGCTGGCCGAAGATATCTCGAAGTATCTCGATGTGCCCTTGACCCAGGCGGCGATCCGGCGTTTTGCGGACATGGAAGTGTTCGTCGAGATTCTCGAAAACGTCCGCGGCGAAGACGTCTACATCATCCAATCGACCAGCTTCCCGGCCAACGACAATCTGATGGAATTGCTGGTGATGATCGACGCGTTGCGGCGTGGATCGGCGAAGCGAATCACGGCGGTAATCCCGTATTTCGGCTATGCCAGGCAGGACCGCAAGACCGGACCCAGGACACCGATTTCCGCCAAGCTGGTGGCCAATCTGATCACCATTGCTGGAACCGACCGGGTTCTGACGATGGATCTGCATGCCGGCCAGATTCAGGGTTTTTTCGACATCCCGACCGACAATCTGTTCGCGACGCCGGTATTCCTGAAGGACATCGATGCGATCCGCGTCAACGGCGAGGAACTGGTTGTCGTGTCGCCCGATGTGGGCGGGGTGATCCGCGCCCGCGCGGTGGCCCGGCGCCTTGGCGCCGATCTGGCCATCGTCGATAAACGGCGCGAGAAAGCCGGCCAGTCGGAGGTCATGAATATCATCGGCGATGTCGCGGGGCGGCACGCCATCCTGGTCGACGATATCGTCGATTCCGCCGGCACGCTGTGCAACGCCGCCGACGCCTTGAAGAAGGCGGGGGCGACCACGGTGCATGCCTATACCACGCACGGCGTCCTTTCCGGCGGCGCAGTCGCCCGGGTCGCCGCCTCGCCGCTGAAAATGCTGGTGACGACCGACAGTATCCAGACGACCGATGAAATGCGCTCGGCATCCAATATCCGCCAGCTTACCGTGGCGCCGCTGCTGGCCGAGGCGATTCTGCGCATTGCCGAAAACCGCTCGGTTTCCAGCCTGTTTGTCTAATTTTTGTTGACGCTCTGCGTTTGAAGGCGTAGAGCGCGGCCTGATATTCTTTATTGTAGGAAGGCGAGACTCAACGGCGCTGGCCCCCCCTGGAGGCAGGCGACGTCAATACACATTGGAGAACACTATGAGCGAAGCAAACATTATCGACGCGGAGCCGCGCGAACAGGTCGGCAAGGGGGCCGCCCGCGCCACCCGACGCGCCGGACGCGTGCCCTGCGTCATCTATGGGGCGAAGAAGGATCCTGTTTCAATTTCCATCGCCCCTCTTGAACTGCGCAAGAATTTGCAGGCCGGGACTTTCTTTTCGACCGTCTATGAAATCAAGATCGATGGCGGCGTCGAACGGGTGCTGCCGCGCGAGGTCCAGCTGCATCCGGTGACCGACGTGCCCCAACATGTCGATTTCCTTCGGGTCGGTGCCGCGACCAAGGTTACCGTCGAAGTGGCTTGCGAGTTCATCAATGAAGAAGATTGCGTTGGGCTGACGCGCGGCGGCGTGCTGAACGTTGTGCGCTACGCGATTGAGGTGCTTTGCGCGGTCGACGCCATACCGCAGACCATCGTGGTCGATCTTGCCGGTTTCGATATCGGCGACAGCATCCATTTCAGCCATGTCGACGTTCCCGATGGGGTCGAGCCGACGATTGCCGACCGCGATTTCACCATCGCGACGATCGCCGCGCCGACCGTTGCCGAGGAAGAGGAAGAGGAAGACGAGGAAGGCATCGAAGGCGTCGAAGGCGATGATGAAGACGCCGCCGAAGCGGACTCCGAAGGCGAAGGATCCGCCGAGGAGTAAATTCGTGCTGCTGCTCGTTGGCCTGGGTAATCCGGGCCCAAAATACGAGAGGAACCGGCACAATATCGGGTACATGGCGGCGGATGAAATTAGCCGCCGCCATGGTTTCGCGCGCT